>DATLYT010000226.1:0-9594 GCA_035574455.1 Bacteroidota bacterium | reverse complement strand
CGAAACGGGAACCGGAAAAGAGCTTGCCGCGCGTGCGTTGCATTACCACAGTCGCCGCTCCGACAAGCCGTTTATTGCCATCAACTGCGCCGCCATTCCAGTTGATTTGTTTGAGTCGGAACTGTTCGGCCACGAGAAGGGCGCGTTTACGGGGGCAACCACGACCGTGAAGGGGAAGTTCGAGCTTGCACATCAGGGGACGCTTTTTCTTGATGAAATCTCGGCAATGCCTCTCGAGCTGCAACCGAAGCTCCTTCGTGTTTTAGAGGAGCGGAAGTTCCACCGCGTGGGTGGTTCGGCAGATATCCACGTGGACGTTCGCGTTATTGCAGCCAGCAGTAAAGACCTAGGTAAGGCAGTTCGTGCAGGGGAGTTTCGCGAGGATCTTTTCCATCGCCTCAACGTCGTGCCGATTGTTCTGCCGACGCTCCGCGAGCGGGCAGACGACATCCCGCTCCTTGCGCAGACGTTTCTCGAGCAGTTCTCCAATGGTGGAAAGAAGTTCTCGCAGGACGCCCTCGAGCTTCTCTCGTCAGTTGAGTGGCGCGGGAATATACGCGAGCTACGGAACACCGTCGAACGACTATCAATCTTTCTTCCGGGTCCCACCATCACCTCTGCCCAGATCCGCAGCTTCGGCATCGGTAGCGAAGCTTCAGCCGGACCGATGCTGCGTTCCGCGTTTCAAGACCTCATCCGTTCCAATTCCGTCTCCGACGACCTTCTCGAGGCTGTCGAGAAAGAGTTGATCCAGACTGCCCTCCGTGAAGCCCAGGGCAACATCAGTCAGGCCGCCCGCCTCTTGCACGTGGACCGAAGCGCCTTGCAACGGCGCGTGGAGAAGTACGGGCTGTGAAGGGAGAGGTAGTAGAAGCAAAAGGAAGCAAAAAGCCGTAGATTCCACTCGTTCGCCTTGTAAGCTGTAACCGGTCTCGCTAAGCGTTTCATCATCCCTTGTTTTTCTTCCCCTAATCGTTTTCGATCACCTCAGTTGGTCGAAAATGATGAATTATCCTCTACCTCACTCTTATTCACACCACTCCATTCACACTTCTTCGCGGTACGAATGTTGACGCTAATCGCCTAAAACAAAGAGGCGGCCATTTTTCATAAAGAACCTTGTATGTAAGGAATCAACTGCAGGGTTCGCCAAAGGATGTGCGACGAGCGCGGAGGGAAAGAGTTGTAGGACAACAAACATTGCTTCGTATGTCTTTGCGTGTTTTTCGACTTCTCTGTGCCCTCTGTGGTTCCATACAATACGATTTTTGGGAAATGGCACCTGTCACCAATAACTCAGGAGGTGAGAAGATGCAGTGGAAGCGTCTAAACGGCTTTGCTGTGCTGCTTGTGGTTCTCATAGTTCTTGGAGGTTGCAAGAAGAAAGAAAGTCCCGTGGAGCCGCAGGAGGAACCTGCAGCACTCATCAATCCCGCCGATGCGAACCAGCTTAGTGGGGTGGTCGTCATCCCTGGGGCGAGTACGCAGCAAGGGAATCCTCCTCCCCCGTCGAACACCACAGACGCGCCACTCGTCAGCGGTGGGTTGTCCGGCCAGCTTGGGTCGAACGGCAGTACCGTTCAGCTACCGTTTAATTATCAAACGCCCTCCAATTTAGCCGGCTTTTACGTTCAGATTGTCGGAGCGAGTCGTTACTGGATTGTGCCATATTCTGGTCAATCGGGTGCCAGCGGCCGAGCGATTATTCCTTTGACGCTACCGACAAATCTTGACCAGGGTACGTTCCGCGTCGCGTACTGCGTCTACAGTCTAACCGGTCGCGTGAGCAACATTATCACAACAACCGTCCAGGTGTTACGCCTTGGCACAGGGGCACTGCAGATTTCGCTAACATGGGATACAGCTACGGACATCGACTTGTGGGTTACTGACCCGACGGGTACAAAGATTTACTACATGAACCGATCATCTCCCTCGGGTGGCCAATTGGATCGGGATGATGTCGATGGATACGGCCCGGAAAATGTCTACTGGCTCCAGAATGCTCCGGATGGGTACTACAAGGTGGAGGTAAATTATTACTCCGGGACAGCAGTTACGCGTTACACCGTCACGGTTAATGCACCGGGCAACTCGCGGATTTTCAATGGGACGTTGAACACCCGCGGACAAACGCACCTGGTCACTTGCTTCACCAAGCAAGGGAACAACTATGCATATTGCAATTGATTGTGACTTGCATCGTCCAAATCACCATCTTAAACAACAGGAGATCGATCATGAATGGAGTGTCTGTCAGGGTTGCCTTTTCCCGCCTTTCATTGTGGCTGTTGTTCATGCTGATTGCTGTGGCGCTTTTCGCTTGTGGACCAGCTGGGATCACCGTTCGAGAAGTTTTTCTTTCGACGCCGGACTGTGTCATCACAGCAGAAGACGGCTCGTTTAAGATCGAGACAGGTAAACCGATACCCCCACCGTTTTCTATCGATACGTTTGCGGAAAGCGAAACCGACGATTGGAGAGAGTCAGTGCTCGTCGGGAAGTTTAATGAGGCATTGAATTTGGGGGCTCAACGAGTCCGTGTAACAGTTCCTGGATTCAAACAGCCATTGTATGGAGTTCTCTTGCTCTCCAAGATCAGGAAGGATTCGTTTGGTCCTGCATCGCGTTCATTCAATATTCAGGTTCCAGAGTCATACATTCAAGAGGCTACGGGCGGTCGCGTCAGCGTCATCTATGAAACGGTTGAGTACGGTGAACGAGGAGAGCAGACGGCCCAGTGGTATGCCTGGATTCTCTGGCTCTCTGATCGGCCTCTCTAACGTGAAGGAAGACACCTTAAAGGAACAAACACATGAAGCCACACCTCCGAAGGATTCGGTACAACGTTGCAGTTAAGCGTGTCGCGGGTTTCATAGCCGTCCACGCAGTTTTCAGCTTGCTCGCAATAGGGTGTTCCTCAACTCAGCCGACCGGGAATCTCCAGAAGATTGGCAATATGGTGGACCGTGAACAACTCCAGAAGCTGTACAAGGAGCTACAAGTTCCGCTTGTGCTCGTCGGGAACGATATCTTTCTTCCACCCAAAGAGTGTCTCTGTGATGAGCAACGAAACTATGGTGCGGGAGAAGAGCAGCGTAGCCTGGGGGGCGGGGAGGAGCAACGCCATCTTGGAGGGAGTAAGGAGGAGCGTCGTATCGCGGGTGAGGGTGAGAAGCGAGAACTCTCGGGCTCGGGGGAGAAACGTACATTGGGAGGCGATGTCGAGAGAAGGAAAACAGGTGGGGAGGATGAGACACGGCGCATTGGCGTGATTGGGGAAAGCCGTCAGGTCAGCGGGGGGGCAGAACAGAGGGCACAGGCGGGGGCAACCGAGCGGCGAATCCACGGCGGCGAAGGTGAGGGATTACAATGCGTAAAACTTCCAGATTGTGAAGGGTTTGAAATTCTGAACGGTTCTCGACTTGATATACGGATATTTGATGGAGTGACAATTCGCGTTATCAGCGGTGGTATCGTTCACTTGCGGTAATCTTAAAGACTCTCAACGGGAGCCAACACGATAGGGAGATTCATCATGGTTACACAAAGACAAATAATTTTTATCGCGTGCTTTCTTGCGGCAGCCCTGATGCCGGCCCAGGGACAACTGAGAAAGGATAAAGAGATTGGACGTTCTAATTTCTTCGGTTACGTTGCCAACATACCGAACCAGTTCATCGGACTCGGGGCGGGTCAATTTGGAGAAGGGTTGTTGGGATATCACGTCGAACTTCGGTTCGCAACGTTGAAATTCCCTGAGGTCAAGCACATCAGCGAACGAACCGCAGACTACGGCCCCACGGGGAACACCTACCAAAACTATCTGACGGCAAATGCCGCCCTCAACTACGGGGTGACGGATCAGATCATTGCCTACGGTGGAGTTGGAGTCACACTTGCCCTCGAAGCGCAGGAATACGTTTCGTTCCGGGGAGGAGGAAAACAATGGTTCAGGAAAGATAACAGTGCTTCACTCAACGTCCATGCTGGAGTGTTTTACCGTATTGCCGGTTTCTATCTTCAAGGAGGATTTGAGATCAATCCTGGTGGTTTAGTTGTAGGTATTGGATTTTAAGTGGATGTAAAAAACAACTGATGAATCTTCACTCAAGCAAGGAGTAGATCACCATGACGAGGAAACAAACGTCACACGCTTTGATAGTAGTACATCTTTTTGTGCTACTGATGCTTTCGTTCTCCATCTCCGCGTGCGATCTGATCAATAGTCTGATCGAGAAGGATGAGGAGCCTGAAGAGACGGGACCGACGGCGCCCATTGTTCCGCAGTCGTTTGCGGGACGGCCGGTACAGGTTCAGGGCACGGCGTACGTGAAGAATTACAACGTCACGCTGCGCGTCTGGGATTCGGAGACCATCGACGGCGACATCATTTCTCTCGCCGTGAATGGGCAATGGGTATTGCAAAACTATACACTGACGGGGACCAAATACAACGTTCCCGTTGTGCTCAACCGCTCGGGCTACAGCTATATCTTGCTGTATGCTCACAACGAGGGAAGTATCTCACCCAACACGGCTGCAGTTTCCCTCTGGGACGGTGTGAGCGAGCAGACGCTCGTGCTTTCTGCAAACCTGCGAACAAACGGAGCGTACAACGTAGTGGTGCAACGGTGAAGGATTAGTTCGGAGATTCGTTCAAACAAGGAAGTTGGTCCTGCTGAAGTAGGAAGTTCCACCGCCTGGTGCGTTGTGCGCGCCGGGCAAAAGCCGCCGGATGGAATCTGCAATAAGGCAGGGAGGCTTGCAGGTCGTTCGGCGGCTTCGTTTTTTGTGGGCAAAAGCTGGTGTTGGAAAACCGTTGCAAAGATTCAACCGCAAAGGGTGCGAAGAAACACAAAGCACTTGGCGCTCTTAGCGTGCTTAGCGGTTAAAATTATAAACCGCAAAGGGCGCAAAGAACCGCAAAGGATGGCAGAGTTAGGTGGAGCCCACCTCAATGAAGATTCTTGTGTTGTGTAGATGGACTCCGCCTTATCGAGACGGACGCTGGGGCGTTAGTGCCGTTCTGACGCATCCGGTCAAACTTTGTTCGGCATTCTACAAACGATTGCAAATGCCGGTCGAGCGGCTTGCCGCTCATCATTTTCGATCAGCCCACTTGGGCGAAATCGCCCAGCGGTTCGAAGAGCCTCTTCTTTCCTTAAAGCTTTCTGGGGTTTTTGCGTGGCATATCGGTTGAAGGTAGAGAAGGCGATGTGGAGAGTACCGCTTTGAGAATCGGGAGATTCCTTCTTTGCTATATAGCCAGGCAATCACGGTCGAGTATCCCCTGAAGCAGACAGGAGGGAAGAACGACGGTCCTGACTTTGATCAAGCCCTCGATTTCGATCTTTCCTGCCGACTTGACTTGAATTCTCTCGAAGAACTCGCCTGAGTTTTACTTCCCACACCTAGTGGGAAGACTGTGTTGTCATTTACGCGAAAGAGACGCGGTATCTATTACGGGACGGGACACGTTTCATGAACTCTCATGAGGTCAAGAATTGCAAACCTTTTCCAGGTCAAAAAATCATGCAGATGCGTGATTGCGGCAAAAGGCTCTCAAAACCTAACTTTCACAATTCACCATTCACCACGAGGAAAGGTTCCACCATGTCTCTGAGAACATGTCTGTTTTGTGCACTCTTGGTACTCACATCTTCTCTGCCTGCCCAGAATAACGCCGGACTCTTCAACGGCACGAATAGTAGAGTCCGCGTTCTTGACGCGTTTCCGGCTAATCCTTCGGCCAACCCTAACGCCTACAAGATCACCGGAAAAAACATTACTGTAGAGGCCTGGATTTACCCGCTGAGATTTCCCAATCCTCACCTTGAAAATCCCATTGTCAAGAGACCCGTCAGTACGACGGACGTTGATCCCTTCAGTGTCTACGCTCTCTCCGTTACACACGTGAACGGGTTCCCGCAACCTGCCTTTTCGATCTCAACCGGTGCACCCGGCAGTCGTGTGCAAGTGATTGCTGCGGATTCGATTCCGACGTTTCAATGGACTCATATCGCCGGTTCCTACAACGGTACAGAGCTAAGAATCTATGTCAACGGAATCCTCCAAGGTACTATTCCAACCACAATCTCCATCGGCACCGGTGCAACGGGATTCTACATCGGCAGGTTCCTCAGCGATGCGTTTGCCGGCCTTATCGACGATGTGCGACTCTGGAACGTCACCCGCAGTCAGAGTGAAATTCAGACCTCCATGAATACCGAACTCACCGGGTCTGAGTCGGGACTTGCCGGTTACTGGACGATGAACAATGCCACAGGGGGGCTGGTACCGGATCAAACCGCAAACCATAATGATCTGCTGAACCTCAATACTCAGCTTGTTTCGTACAATCCGCTCACGTCGTACGGCTCTCCTTCGTTCACGGTGTCCGAGTCTCTCCTGGATTTTGGGTCTGTCGAGGTCGGGTCAACCAGTGCCTCGGAAGTGACAATAACCAACACAGGAACGGCTCCAGTCATCGGTTTTTTTGGTGCAGCGGATAATCTGAACGTGGCAGCCTTCTCTGGGGTCTTTTTCGTTGATCAAGGACAAACGTCCCGCGCCACGGTCAGTGTTACCCCCTCGTTCCGGGCGTTCTAAACGGAACCATTACGCTGGTTACAACTGCACCCTCCGTCAGCGTTCCGTTCACGCTAACAGCAATCGCTCTTCATCGATTTGACGCCAACAAGATTTCCATGTGGGTCCGTCGAAACGGAATGTTTGCGCGAGATCCATTTGGAGGAAGTACGGGCGGTGGCCTCGAATGGCCAAAAGGTACAGGAAAAAAGGCAATCTTTGCATCGGGAATCTGGATCGGCGCGACAGTCGGCGGGTCCGTACGAACTGCCGTGGCGTCCTATAGTTCCGAATTCTCTCCCGGACCGGTTGTCGGTGGTGCCGCAGCCGATCCGAATGATGTGAGATACCGAGTGTACAAGATCAATGCTGGCGACAACGCCGAAACTAATCGTGACTATGCCGAATGGCCAGCAGATCTTGGTGCACCAGTCAATGTCGACGGCTCCCCCAAAATCATCGGGGACCAAACTCTCTTCTCCGTTTATAATGACCTCGATCCGGCAAGGCATTATCTCGGCTCTTCCCCTCTGGGTGTAGAGGTTCAGCAAACAACCTTCGGCTTCAATCAGTCTGGAGCAAGGGAAAATACAGTCTTCCTTCGTTTCAAGATTGTCAACAAGAGCTCTGCTCTATGGAAGGACACCTATATTGGTGTGTGGAGCGACCCGGATCTTGGCGATTATCGGGACGATCTCGTAGGCATCGATACATCCCGCACGCTAGGTTTTGTTTACAATGGCGGTATGACGGACGGGATCTACGGCACGCCACCTCCAGCGGCAGGGTACGATATCCTGAAGGGAGCATTCTTCGGCAAGCCGATTCAGGCCTTTGCCTTCTGGTCGGCGAGTGGTGTGTTTCCGAACATTGATCCGCGGAATGCCCAACAAGCATATAATTTTCTGCAAGGAATCAGATTGGACGGTTCCTCATATGTCGATCCCACAACGGGAAATCCAACACTGTTTCCGGTCAATGGTGACCCCGTCACTGGTTCAGGTTGGATTGATTCACAACCGGCCGATCGACGGTTTCTGCTTTCAACTGGGCCGTTTGACCTTGAGCCAGGGCAGTCGAAAGAATTTATCGCTGCAATCATTCTTGCACAGGGAGCCGATAATATAAACAGCGTAACCGCTCTACGTCTTGCCTCTGATGAAATTCAATCCCTCTATGACAACGGAGGTGTGTTTGGTGGAGCGGTCGAGAATGTAAGCTCGGTGACAGTACCTCCTAACCAGACATCTACCCTGAACGATATTTCTAATTCGGGAGCACAGCTTGACGTAACGTCAGGTACTGGCGGGGCAATCGTTGAAGCCGCTACCTATGTTGCACCTCCGCCGGGAGCGCAGGAATTATCCGGACCATCAATTAGCGGTGTAGGGAAATATCTCGAGGTTCAAGCATCAGGCGATATTCAATGGCCTGTTCAGATTAAGATTTACTACACGGCAAACGACCTCGCTCAAGCGGGCGTTGTGGAGAGTGATTTGATCGGTCTCTATTACTGGAGCGGGACTGCTAATGCTTGGAAATTGTATTCCAATTCTGGGGCTGATGATCAAGGTCGTGGAGAATCGACGACGGGAGTTAATAGGACAAATGTGATGATCAATGGTATTGAGTACGAGGGTTATGTGTTTGCTGTGGCCTATCACCTAACTCCGATTCGCATAGGGACAGCAGTGAAAGCGATTTCACAGCGATACTCAGAAATCATTCAATACATTCAATCTATACCGGATGCCGCTTTCAAGCACCCTGCGGATCAACGCAGAAGAGAGTTAATCAAACGAGTGGAGGAATCAAACAGGAAGACTGACGCGGGCAATATGCAAGCAGCAATTCAAATGCTGGAATTCTCTGTCCTTAACCATCTTACCATCAATAGCAGTACAACGTCCGATGTATGGATTATATCGGAAGAGGTGCGAGCCACACTCGCCTCCATGATTGGTGACCTCCTTACAGTTCTCCGTCGGCTAATCGAATCACCCTCAACTCGACACAATGCTCTCATGATAGAGGATGCGTTAGAAGCGCCTCGGGAATTTGCACTCGAACAAAATTTTCCAAACCCGTTTAATCCTAGCACCACGATACGATATGCTCTTCCGTATCGATCACAGGTGACGCTTGTCGTCTACAATGTGTTGGGCGAAGAAGTATCGCGGCTTGTCAATCAGGAGCAAGAGGCAGGGTATTATCAGCTTCAATGGTCGCCGCAATTGCCGAGTGGCGTGTATGTGTATCGGCTCCAAGCGGGGGAGTTCGTCCAAGCAAGGAAGTTGGTCCTGCTAAGATAGAAAATTCCACCGCCTGGTGCGTTGTGCGCGCCGGGCAAAAGCCGCCGGATGGAATCTGCAATAAGGCAGGGAGGCTTGCAGGTCGTTCGGCGGCTTCGTTTTTGTGGGCAAACAAACCGCAAAGAGCGCAAAGAAACGCAAAAGGACTTGGCGCTCTTGGCGTGCTTAGCGGTTAAATATCAACCGCAAAGGGCGCAAAGAAACGCAAAGGATGGCAGAGTTAGGTGGAGCACCCCTCAATGAAGATTCTTGTATGTAGGTGGACTCCACCTTATCAAGACGAACGCAGGAGTGCCCGTGCCGTTCCAACGCGGAGCATCGGAACGAGAAAACCCGAAGGGTTTCGTAGGTAAATAGCCGTCGACTTTGAGTCGATGGCGAAGAGACATAATCGCAAAGGATGTGAAGAAACACAAAGCACTTGGTGCTCTTGGCGTGCTTGGCGGTTAAAAGAAGTAACCGCAAAGGGCGCAAAGGAACGCAAAGGACTCAGCACTCATTGAGCTCTAAGCGGTTTGCTCATTCAATATCCCCTCCTCTGTATTCCTATTTTTCTTTCGCTGCTTTTTCGGGAAGATTGCGTATCTTTACGGGCAACCGGCGTGTACCCTTATGATGCGGATCTTCTCCATATCGATTGTTACTTTCGTAACCCTCGGTCAGCTTTTCTCTCAATCCGTCTTCGTTCCTC
>DATLYT010000225.1:0-10512 GCA_035574455.1 Bacteroidota bacterium | reverse complement strand
GTTTGAGCGATATTCCCCTCGAACCCTCCGTGTTATCTTCACGGTCTGCGCGCTCCTGGTGTTCAGCATCTGTATGGTAAACTTTCTGGATTTCATGGTCTACAAGGCATTCAGCAACGACCAGTGTGGCTGGCTCAATCGCAACGAGGGGAAACCCGGCTTGCTGATTACCCAGGTCGCTCCGGGCGGTGTCGCGGATAAAGCCGGCATCCGCGACGGGGACATTCTCCTGAAAATTAACGGCATCGAACTGAAAAACACCGCGCACGGGATGAGCATCATCAATCCGCTTTCACCCGGCACGTTCGTAACGTATACGATCGAACGCGATGGTGTCCAGTTCGAGACGCAGGTGGAAATCCTCAAGGCCATCAACGTCCAGTTTCTTGCGCTCTTTATTCTCGGCGTGGGTTTCCTCGTGGTAGGTTACGTCGTCGTAATGACCAAACCGCAAGGAGCCGTGCAGCGGATGTTTGGCTGGTACGGCATTGTGTCGATGTTTGTGTTTGGGTTGCTCAGCCTCAATCTTGACGCCAGTGTGGACCCACCGTGGAAGATCAGGCTGTTAGGTATCGGCTTCTTGGTCAGTCATGCTCTCGTTGTGCCGACATTTATACTGTTCTTCCTGAATTTCCCTTTCCGATATGCCATTGCCCAAAAGCGATGGTTTCAAGTGATGCTGGTCCTCCTTGGGATTGGTGTTGCATTACCGTTTGCCCCATTCATTGCCGAGAAGCTTCCACAAATCATTCTGCTGATCCTAAGTCTTCTTCCGCTTGCGCTCTTCTTTATCGGCCTGGGTATTTTTGCCGGAAGCTACTTCCACAAAGTGGAACGCCATGCGAGGAAACAGCTTCGCCCCATTCTTATCGGTTCGGCGGTTGGCGTCGCCTCCCTGGTGTATGTGATTGTGGCAACGTCGTACAATCCGTTTCTCCTGTTCACCAATCCGATGCTCCTTGCACCGGGGTTGCTCATTATCACGGTGCCGATCTCGTTTGGCTATTCCATTTTCCGCTACCGGCTGATGGATATCGATGTCATTATCAAACGCAGTCTGTTATATGGCGCTGTTACGGCGGTCATCGCGGCCATTTACATTCTCACGGTGTACGGCGTGGGTAATCTTGTGGCATTCTGGCTCGGCACGGAAGAGAACACCCTTATGAACGTCATCGCGCTGGTGGCCATCGCGTTTGCCTTCGACCCGATCAAGCGAAAAGTGCAGAACTGGATCGATCGATCCTTTTATCAAGAACGCTATAACTATCAGACAGCACTCTCGGAGTTCAGCCAGGAGTTGCCGCGATTAATCAACCTCGACCAGATCCTCACCTCGATGGTCAACCGCATTTCCAGTACTATGCACATCGAAAAGGTCGCCGTCGTGATTTGCGATGAGAAAGAAGGCTGTTCAAGCTACAGCAAAGGCGTCGATGAGGAGTGCTGCCAGTTTGATGAACGGGAGGATGGATTCTTGTCGTTGCTTCGACACACGAAGGTGCCCCACTCCCTCGCGCTGGCAGCAGAAGAACCAGAGTCGCTGAAGGTGAACGAAGTGGATCGGGACAAGATTATTCGGTCGGGTATCGTTCTCAGCGTCCCCATGTTCCTGCAGGATCGCTTGATTGGCACGATTAATGTCGGGCCAAAGATGTCTGGGAAAGTCTATTCGAAAGAAGATATGGAATTACTGACGACGGTCGGCAGTCAGGCAGCAATCGCGATAGAAAATGCCCGACTCCACAAATCCGAGATTGAAAAACAAAAGATCGAGGAAGAGCTCTCACTGGCCCGGCAGATTCAACAGGGTTTGCTGCCAAAGTCAAATCCGGTGTTACCCGGTTTAGATATTGCCGGCATCTCCATCCCCGCACGCAGTGTCGGCGGCGATTACTTTGACTTCATTCAGTTGAGCCCAACCAAACTTCTTGTCGTGGTTGCGGACGTGTCCGGTAAAGGAATGTCCGCAGCGCTCTATATGTCGAAGATTCAGGGAATGGTGCAACTCGCGGCACACATGTACCCGTCGCCGAAGGAAATGCTCATCCACGTGAACAGGAGGATTTACGACGGGATCGAGAGAAAGTCGTTTATCACAATGATTTTAGGATTATTCGATGTTGAGAAGAGGGAGGTTACGATTTGCCGAGCCGGGCACACCAAAGCCCTGATGAGCGCCAACGGGCAGATGAAACATCTCGATGCAGGGGGCATCGGGCTGGGATTAGAGCGAGGACCTCTGTTCGAAAGTATGTTGGAAGAGGTACGACAGCCCCTGAATGGAAACAGTCTTTACCTCTTCTACACGGACGGCATTCCCGAAACGATGAACGAGCAGATGATGGAATTTGGGGAGGATCGCGTGTTGGAGCTGGTGGGGTCGAAGCGAAACGCCACTGCCGTGGAATTACAGCACGTGCTCATCCAGGCGACGGAGCAGTTCCGAGGCAAAGCTGAACAGCATGACGACCTGACGCTCGTTGTGGTGAAGACCGTGTAATGCTTTTTTTTCACAAAACTTTTTCTATATTGCTACAGACAATCTGCTCACAACTCACTACGCATCAGCATGACGACCAAACCCCCTGCTCCCGTTGCCGAATATCCTCCCGAGTCATTGGAGAAACTGGCGTACAGCGTCGTGTCCGATATCTTGACGCAGGAACCAAACGACCGGAATCGGCTCGGGTACCACGTATGGGCGTGGCTCAAGGAACGTCGCGGCACCCTCGAACAGGCCGTGAAAACCTCCGGCGCCCGCACTTATCTTCCCCTCGAACAGGTGTATGAGATAGTGAAGGCGCGGTTGGAAGAAAAGGGTGTCACAATCTCCTGACCGATGAGTCTGGACCTCAACGAGCTTCTTCTTTCCTTTATTCCTCTCTTCGTTGCGATTGACGTCCTCGGTGTCGTTCCGCTCTTCCTTTCGCTTACTGAGCGGCTTGAAACGGCGCACCGTCAGCGTCTTGTCACGGAGGCAACACTCACCGCGCTGGCGGTCTCGCTGGCCTTCTTGATCGGCGGTCGGGCGATTTTCTCTTTCCTCGGCATCACCGAGGATGACTTCCGTGTTGGCGGGGGAATCGTGCTGCTCGTCCTTGCGGTGTACGACCTCCTCTTTTCGAGTCAAAAGCAACGCGACCCCGAAGCTACCGTGGGCATTGTCCCTATTGGCATTCCGCTCATCATCGGCCCCGCCGCACTGACGACAATTCTTATCCTTGTTGATTCGTACGGCTATGTTGTCACCATCATCTCGCTGTTGGCCAACCTGTTGATTGTGTGGCTGGTGTTTCGTTACTCGAGTGTTGTGATACGAGTGATGGGAAACGCCGGCTCAAGAGCCGTTGCCAAGGTTGCCTCGCTGTTCATGGCGGGGATTGCAGTGATGATGATTCGGGTAGGATTAAGCGGGATGTTGGGAAAATAGCGGCGAGCAGACCGTCTGAAGTTGGTATCAGTCAAGAAACCGTATCTCCACCATACCCTCCCTTGCCCACTTCCTGCAGATGCACGCCGGGATCAAGCGACACCTCAAATGACTCGAAAGCAGATTTCGCTCCCAACATAAAATATGTGCCGCAAACGTGACAATCCGACAGCATAACGTTCCTTGTTTGCGATGGCTTCTGAGAGACGTGGATGAAAAGTCTTTGTTCTGTCATTCTTCATCCCGACAATGAGCGTCGGATTCAGAATGACATAGTAACTGATGTTACGCACGGACGGATATGTCGCCCCTAACGGGGCTACCGTAATGCCGCCGCTATCGCGGCTACCATAATGCAGCCCCTACGGGGCTGGAATAATTTTTCTGTCATGCCCGCGGATTTTAAGCGGGCATCTGTTGTCAGACTCCCGCTTGAGACGTGCGGGAGTGACAACAACAGTCAGATTCCCGATGAAAACGAGCCTGCACACCACAGAGCGTATTTCGGCCCGCAGGCGCGCCTGTACGCCAGAGTGCAGCGTTTCAGCACGCAGGCGTGCGGGAATGACAAAGGACATGGGCGACTTTTTGCTTTCATCTCCGAGAAGAAATGGTTCTACGTAAGATCAATTAGCTTTTGAAAAAGGAACATCATCGAACCCCGTAGGCCTGCCCGCCTTAGGCGGGGTGAAATATGCTTCTTGACCTTGTCCTGCGTAAGATCAGATAGTAACTGGTTTTTCAGCAGCCTACTAGCTTGAAAGCTTCGGATTGATGGGAGCGAGTTCAACCCGCACGGTCGGAATTTCTTCCTTCCCGACCATCAAGCCCCGAATCTCGATCGTCGTTCTCTCGCCGGCAATTTTGAGCCACGGATCTTCTGCTTCTTCTGTATCGGCCCCTTCGAAGATCATCAGGTACGATTCACGAGGCGGGATGCGAACGAAGGGCAAGGGCACCGCCCTGCCATTGTTCTGATAGCGGATGTTGCGGGATGTTCCAATCACATAAGCCTGTTCCAGGCTTAAGGTATCTCGACTTCTGTTTTCAAACTCGATCCTCACGCGTGTCCGGATCCGTTCCTCCACGCGATACTCCGCTTCGAACTTCACGGCAAAGAGACGCTTCGAATCCTGATAGGTATACACCTCGCACCGGCAATTCTCATTCAGGAACAGATACGGATGTGTCGTCGAACAGCCGTAGAAGATCAACAGAAGAATACCGACACCAATCCCACCACACCGCCTCATCGTGTCTCCTATCGCTCTGGCGACTTGATAATCGTTTCACCGGTAAAGAGTTTTTTCACGTCTTCCGCGTCCGCCTGAGAGCCGACGATGTCGCCCCAATGCATGGGAATCACGTAACGCGGCTTGAACGCGTTTGCCGCTTCACCCGCCTCTTTCCCGGTCATGGTGTACGTTCCTCCACACGGTAACAAGGCGAAATCAGTCACCACCGTTCGCATTTCCGGCGTTGCGTCGGTATCGCCCGCGTGATAAATCTTCTGCCCCGTTGAAAGCGTAATGATGTAGCCTACCCAGTTATTCTGCTTTGGGTGGAACTGCTTGCCAATGTTGTAGGCAGGGACTGTCTTCACCTTAAGCTCGCCAACTTCATACGTCTGATTCGGCGACACTGCGATGACTGTGCCTTCAATCTGGTAGGCAACATCCTTCGGCGCAAAGAACGCGGTGCCGTCCTTTTTGATACGAGCGATATCCTCCGGTGAAAAATGATCGTAATGCGCGTGGGTAATGAAAATGATGTCGGCTTTCGGACAGTTGGGAGGAAGTTTCCACGGATCGATATAGAGTTGCTTAGCTCCGTCTTCAATACGGAACGACGCGTGGCCAAGCCAATGGATATGTCGATGATTCATCGGAACCCCCTTTCGGAACTGCTTACTGTTTCAGATGTGCTCGCGCCTTCGCATATCCCGGCTTCAGAATATCATAGATGATGCGAATGCGTTGCTTGTAAGGGAGAAAAGCACTTTTCATCGCGTTGATCGTGATTTTTTCGAGATCGTCTATCGTTAGGCCAAACGTGCGTGCTGCGATGTCATACTCATCCGTCAGTGTAATATTGCTCATGAGGCGGTCGTCGGTGTTCAGCGTTACGCGAAATTTGTAGCGATAATACGCCCAGAACGGGTGTTCCTCTAATTTCTTGACCGCGCCCGTGTGTACATTACTGGTAAGACAGATTTCGAGCGGAATCCGTTTATCCAACACGTACTGCGCTAATGTGCCCATGCTGACGACCGCCCCGTCTTTGACCTTCATATCCTCAATCAAGCGCGTAGCATGGCCGATCCGGTGCGCGCCGCACCATTGAATGGCCTGCCAGATCGATTCCTTGCCGAACGCCTCACCGGCGTGGATGGTAATGTTGAAATTCTCCCGCTGAATATAATGGAACGCCTCGATATGCTTCTTCGGTGGATAACCGCCCTCCTCACCCGCGAGGTCAAAGCCGACAACGCCACGGTCACGAAAATCCACCGCCAGCTCGGCAATCTCCAGCGACTTCTCCGGCCTCATATGCCGCATGGCGCAGAGAATCAAACCGTACTGCACGCCGAAATCTCTCTTCCCTCGCTCCAAACCCTTCAGAACAGATTGCACGATCGTCTCCAGGTGCAACCCCTTGTGCGTGTGAAAGACGGGGGCAAAGCGGGTCTCGACATACACGACGCCATCCCGCTTCATATCCTCCATCATCTCGTAGGCAACTCGCTCGAGCGCTTCTTCAGTCTGCATCACGCCGCAGGTGTGCTCGAAGCCTTCGAGGAAGAGCGGTAGGCTTCCTCGTGTCGCACCGCGATGAAACCACTCTGCCAATTTTTTCGGGTCAGTAGTCGGGAGCTTGGTGTACTTCTCCTTCTTGGCAAGGTCAATCACGGTTTCAGGCCGCAAACCGCCGTCGAGATGGTCGTGCAGCAAGACTTTCGGCAACGACCGCAAGAAATCTTTTTTAAGTTTCATACGTACTTTTCATCCTTTTTGAACTCTTTCCACGATCTCATATCCATCAAACCAACCATCAATCCAAATTGCCTATCCTGCTCTCCACTTCTCGAATGATGTCCCCACTTCGTACCAAAACCAGCGCTTGCTGAATATCTCCATGCAGGATGCGGTCGTTACTCAGATGCGGAATATGCTTCCTGATAAACCGATGCGCCGCCTCTGTTCCGTGTCCGGCGTTCATCGGTTGAGCGCCATTCAGCGTGCGGGCAAAATCCAACCCCTGAGCGGCACACATCAGCTCGATGGCTAACACCGTCTGCGCGTTGGCCAGCACCTTCCACGCCTTCTGCGCGCTGATGGAGCCCATGCTGTTGTGGTCTTCCTGATTTGCCGACGTTGGGATAGAATCCACACTCGCGGGATGGCAGAGCACCTTGTTCTCCGAAACAATCGACGCTGCGGTGTACTGGGCGATCATGAGGCCGGAGTTCAGTCCGCCATTCTCCGTAAGAAAGCGCGGCAGGCCGCTTAACGAACCATTCACCAGCCGTTCAATACGGCGCTCGGAGATATTTGCCAGCTCCGCCAGCGCGATCGCCAGAAAATCGAGTGCCAACGCCACCGGTTGGCCGTGGAAATTTCCGCCTTCTAGATGTACCCGGTCGGCAGGAAAAATCAGCGGGTTGTCCGTGGCCGCATTCAACTCAACCGCAACGGTGTTGTAGACGTAATCAATGGCATCTCGAGAGGCGCCATGCACTTGGGGAATGCAGCGCAATGAGTACGCATCCTGCACGCGCGGGTCGTCATAGCGGTGCGACTCCCGAATCTCGCTTCCTTTCATCAGACGGCGAATGTTGCGAGCAACAGCAGTTTGACCTTTGTACGGCCGCAGTTTGTGGATACGCTCGTCAAACGGCGTATCGCTGCCGCGTAACGCTTCCACGCTCAGCGCGCCGGCGATATCAGCGATTTTACACAATTGCCGTGCCTGATGAACCGCCAACGCCGCGTACGCTGTCATCATCTGCGTTCCGTTGATGAGAGCGAGACCTTCTTTCGCCGACAATCGAACGGGCGACAACTGAGCTTTCTTGAGCGCCGACCGTGCTTCAACCTGCTTCATGACTTTTCCGTTTCGTATCCACACATTCCCCTTGCCCATCATCGCTAACACCAGATGCGCGAGCTGTACCAAATCCCCGCTTGCACCGACCGAACCCTGGGATGGAATGATGGGTGTTATGTTCCGATTCACCATCTCCACCAGCATATCAACCGTGCGCGGGTGTATTCCGGAATATCCTTTAGCAAGGGCGTTGATGCGAAGTACCATCATCGCCCGAACAATCTCAGGAGGGAGTGGCTCGCCCGCACCTGCCGCGTGACTTAAAATCAGATTCTCCTGCAGCTGCTGAATATCACTGTGACTGATGCGAACGTTGCTAAACTCACCGAATCCTGTCGTTACGCCATAGATGGTCTCACCATCTCTCACCCAAGATTCCACGAGTGCACGAGAAGCCGTCAGCTTTGCGCGCGCCGATCCCGTCAAACGGATATGCTCAAACCGATGAACAATATCTGCCAGTTGTTCGATTGTGAGGGAATTACCATCGATACGGTGGGTTGCCATAGAGAATTGTAAGCTGTACGGTTGTTCGGATTGCCTTCAATGTAGCAGAGCATATCTTGAAATTCAACAAATCGATGGAGAGAGCGCGGTTGACTTTTCGTCCTAAACTCGTTATTATCCTCCTGAATCTTGGCAGGGGGATATGATGTGCCCGCGCACCGTCCAGCCTACGTATCCAGTAGCTACTTCAGCGGAGTAGGCAAGTGTTTACCATACCGGTGTGTATACCTCATCACTAAGCCAAGACCTGACGGGGAATAGCACCTACCGCACCTGTGAATCTCATCCAGCGCATCGGGAACTATGACTGAGGAGAAAATCAACGTACTGATTGCCGACGATGAAGAATCGCTCCGGGCCACTATTGCCGCTTGGTTAGGCGACGAAGGATTCGAAGTCGACCAAGCGGCGGATGGGCTCGAGGCGATCAAAAAAGTGCAGGGCAGAGACTTCGACATTGCACTGCTCGACATCAAAATGCCCGGTGCGAACGGCCTTGAAGTGCTCCGCTTTATCAAAAAGAACTCCAACCCCACCGAAGTCGTGATGATGACCGGCATGAGCGACGTCGGCATGGCGGTCGAAGCAATGAAGTTGGGTGCCAAGGAGTACCTCACCAAACCGGTCGACCTCGATCAGCTCGTTCCGCAACTACGCTCGCTAATCAAGAAGCGCGACGCCGAAGAGCGTATCCGACAGCTTCAGGCCGAACATACTGCCCGGCTCCTTTACGACCTGCACAATCCCATTTCCGGTTTGAAGCAAAGCATCGGCTACCTCATGAAAGGGATGGCCGGCCCCTTAAGCGACCACCAAAAAGAGTTAATGGGTTATATGGTCAGTTCCATCGACAAGGTGATTACGCTCTTGAATGATATGATGGACCTGACGAAGCTCGAAGGTGGCCGCGTGCGGCTGAACGAGGGAATTGGAAACCTTGCCGATACCGTGCAGAAAGTTACACAGGAATATCGCGTTCCCATTCAATCCAATAAGATCTCATTCGAGATCGCCCTGGAGCCCGATCTTCCCCCGATCGAATACGATTCTCAAAAGATTGAACAGGTGTTGCACAACCTGGTGAGCAATGCCATTAAATACACTCCGACGGGTGGGGCGATCATCGTTCAAGCTCGAAAGGTTGCCCTGGTGATCGAAGAAGGTCAACAGCCGCAGGATTTCATCATGGTCTCCGTGTTCAATAGCGGTCAGGGAATTCCCCGAGAAGAGCTTCCGTTGATCTTCGACCGCTATCGCAACGTCGTAACCGATTCGAAAGACAAAAAGAAAACAACCGGTCTCGGCCTGATCATCTGCCAGCGCATCATCGAGGCACACAACGGCAAGATTTGGGTTGAATCGGAGTTCGGTAAAGGCGCAACGTTCTTCTTCGCTCTTCCGGTACACTAATCTCACGATCCAATACTTATGGCCCGCCCATCAATTTCTCTTCTCGCAGTAGATGACGAAGAAAATTTTTTAGAAATCCTCCGCACCCTGTTGTCCAGCCAAGAGTATCATGTCGACACGGCGAATGACGGTGTTGCGGCCATTAACAAGCTTCAGACGAAAGCCTACGACCTCGTTCTCCTCGATATCAAGATGCCCCGCGTAGACGGCATCGAAGTGCTAAAATTCATCAAAGACCACTACCTCGACACACAGGTGATTATGCTGACGGGGGTTGCGGACATCAAGCTGGCCGTCGAGTGCATGCAACTCGGAGCTTACACCTACCTCACGAAGCCGCATTCAGCAGAAGAACTTCTGACCATCATTGACCGTGCAGTTGAGCGGAAACGATTGATGGTCGAAAACAAGGCGCTCAAGACCGAGCTTGCCCGCCACGCGCTCTCTTCAGAACTTGTCGGTACCAGTAAGGCGTTTCTTGAGGTTATTCAGCTTTGCATGAAGGTAGCACCGACGGATTCTGCCGTTCTGATTCAGGGCCCCAGCGGCACAGGGAAAGAGCTGATCGCAAGCTTTCTGCACAAGAACAGTCTTCGCAACAACCAGCCGTTCATCGCCCTGAACTACGCTTCCATCCCTGAAACGCTGATCGAAAGCGAGCTCTTCGGGCACGAAAAGGGTGCCTTCACGGACGCCATTGCAACAAAACAAGGTCTTGTCGAAATCGCCAACGGCGGAACGCTTTTTCTGGATGAAGTCGGCGAGATTAGTCTGATGATGCAACCCAAGCTCCTTCGATTTCTTCAGACTGGGGAGTATCGTCGCGTGGGTGGCAATAAGAATCTCCACGCTGATGTACGAATTATTTCCGCCACAAATAAGGATCTCCGTACCGAAGTTGCCGCGGGACGGTTTCGGGAAGACCTGCTCTACCGACTGAATGTGATTACGCTTCACTTGCCGCCGTTACGCGATCGAAAGGAAGATATTCCCCTTCTTGTCGACCATTTCCTGAAGAAACGCATCCGCGGCAAGGAAGCAATTCGGATTGACCC
>DATLYT010000224.1:0-4143 GCA_035574455.1 Bacteroidota bacterium | reverse complement strand
CGATTGATTCCCGCACCAAATCGACGCGCGGATGAAGGCAAAGGGCCGTTCAAGACGATGGTGATCCGTGGCGTGATGCTGATTGACGGTACCGGTGCACCGCCCATAGGACCGATGGACATTGTCGTGGAGAACAATCGGATTAAGCAGATCCGAAGCGCGGGAACTCCGGGACTTCCGCTGAAGGAGAATCGCGAACCGAAGAACGCCGACTTCGAGCTGGACGCGACCGGAATGTATTTAATGCCCGGCTTTGTCGATATGCACGTCCATGCCGGCGGACCGCCGAAGAATCCCGAGGCAGAATACGCCTACAAGCTCTGGATGGCTCACGGAGTAACGACCGTGCGCGGGGTTCCACTCGCAGCCCATCAGTTTACGGTCAAAGAAAAAGAGCGAAGTGCGAAGAATGAAATTGTTGCTCCCCGCATCTTTAACTATCAGCGCCCGGGTAGTGGTTGGGATAAGGGTCCCATTCGAACTCCCGAGCAAGCGCGCGAATACGTTCGCTGGGCTGCCAAAAATGGCATCGATGGCTTGAAGTTGGGCGCACATCAACCAGAGATCATGGCCGCCTTGCTGGACGAAGCGAAGAAAAACGGCCTCGGTTCTACGGCGCACCTTGGTCAAACCGGCGTTGCACAGATGAACGCCATCAAAGCAGCCCGCCTGGGGTTAGGGACGGTTACGCACTTCTATGGACATTTTGAATCGTTGCTCAAGGATTACGTCGTACAGCCGTGGCCTGTCGATCACAATCAGAACGACGAACAGCACCGCTTCGGGCAGGTGGCGCGGCTGTGGGATAAGATTTATCCGCCGGGAAGTCCGGAGTGGAATGCCTATCTCCAAGAGCACCTGAAGTTAGGAACCACGTTCGACCCGACGATGACCATCTACGTTGCCGGCAGGGATGTTATGCGCGCCCGCACGGCAGAGTACCATGACAAGTACACACTGCCTTCGCTGATGGATTTCTACACGCCGAGCCGCGAAACACACGGGTCGTACTGGTACTACTGGACAACGTGGGATGAGGTCGCGTGGAAGAATTTTTATCAGGTCTGGTTCAAGCTCATCAACGACTACAAGAAGATGGGCGGTCGGGTAACGACAGGCTCCGACGCTGGCTTCATTTACAGCACGTATGGGTTCGGGTATATTCAGGAGTTAGAATTACTACAAGAAGCCGGTTTCCATCCGCTGGAAGTCATCCAAGCAGCGACGATGAACGGCGCGATGACACTGCATGAGCCAAAAGGCTTGCCGATCGACTTTGGTGTTGTGCGGGAAGGATTACTGGCGGATATGGTGATTGTCGACCAGAATCCGTTGGAGAATCTGAAAGTGCTGTACGGAACGGGAGCAGTGAAGCTGAATGATAAGACCGGTAAAGTGGAGCGGGTTGGTGGAGTGAAGTGGACGATCAAAGACGGGATTGTGTACGATGCGAAACAACTCCTTGCCGACGTGGCGAAGATGGTGGAGAAGCAGAAGCAAGAACGCGCGAAACAAGCGGCCAGCGGTTCGAGCGAGGCGAGGAAGTAGACATCGCTGGAAGAAACATTAACCCCAACTTTCAGGTTAAAAGTAACATCGCACAGGTAGAAGACCTATCATGGGCGTAATGCGAAATATTCTGCTCTGGGGTTCGCGAAATGCGTGGCTCCAGAAAACGCTGCCACGGTACGGATTTGTGCGTCGGGCGGTGAGGCGCTTCATGCCCGGCGAGGAAGTCGAAGATGCCCTCCGCGCAGCTGAACAGTTGCGCGGAGAGGGTCTGGCGACCGTGCTGACCAAGTTAGGCGAGAACATCACTCTGGAAGAAGAAGCCCGAGCCGTTGCCGCGCATTACCGTGAGGTTCTCGAGAAGGTCAACGCTCGCCGGTTAGACTGCCACGTCTCAGTGAAGCTGACGCAGTTAGGCCTCGATATTGACCCTGAGCTTTGTTTCGACAATCTCTCTTCTATTGTTGAACGTGCTCGACAATTAGGTAACTTCGTTTGGGTCGATATCGAAAGCAGTCCGTATGTCGATAGCACGATCGCGCAGTACAAGCGGGTGCGTGCGAAGTACGAGAACGTCGGGCTCTGTCTTCAAGCATACCTGTACCGCACCGAGCGGGATCTTGCCGACCTGCTTACCATCCCCGCAGCTATTCGACTGGTGAAAGGCGCGTACGCCGAGCCGAAAGAGATCGCCTTCCAGCGCAAGCGAGAGGTGGATGAGAATTACCTGCGACTCGCCTCACGCATTCTCCACAGTCGTAACGGTCAGCAACCTTGTGGCATCGCGACGCACGACCGCGCCATTATTCGAAATGTGCAGGAGACGATGGCTTCCCTCAATTTGCCGAAGACAGCAGTGGAATTTCAGCTCCTGTACGGCATTCAGCGGGATGAGCAGTTGCGGCTGGCGCGGGAGGGGTACAAAACGCGAGTGCTCATTAGTTATGGTTCGTTCTGGTTTCCGTGGTACATGCGTCGATTAGCCGAGCGTCCGGCCAATGTCTGGTTTGTGCTGAAGAATCTGTTCCGTTGAAGGATCATTCCATGCCAGAGGATATATCATCTCTCCAACGTCGCGTCAAAGAGCTTGAGGAATTCCACCACCTTGCCGAATCCCTCAGCTCCATCGTGAGTGTCTACGGCACGTTGGAGGCGATTATCGACTGCTGTCTGAAGCTCTGCCGAGCCGAGCGCGGCGCCATTCTCCTCATCGACCAGGCGCAAGCCGATGTTGCCCAAACAATTGTGCGTGGTGTATCTGAGTCGACGGCTGAAATCGACCATTCAGTCAACACACTCGTCGCAGGCTGGATTATGCACCACCAAAAGCCTTTTCTTACGGATGACCTTATCGATGCGTTCGGCCTCAAGAGCCACTCCGAACGCGTTCGACAGTTGGGTTCCGCCCTTGCTGTTCCGCTCCGCGTTCAGGAGAAGATCATCGGCATCATCAACCTTGTGAATCGTCGCGGGGGAGAGCGATTTACAGAAGATGCCTTACGCATTCTGAGCGGTATCGCTCCGCTGGCCGCTCACGCCATTCATCGTGCTCGCATGCATGAGTCGTTGTCTCAGGACAACCTGAGACTACGGGGCGCGCTGAAACAAGAGCAGGCGCGCGAGCTCCTGTTGGGAAACAGTGCCTCGATTCAATCTGTGAGAGAAAAGATTGCCGCGGTGGCAGCAAGCTCTGCCACGGTACTCCTCATCGGTGAAACGGGTACGGGCAAAGAGCTCGTCGCTCAATCCATCCACCTCCAAAGCCCACGTGCACACCAACCGTTTTATGCAATCAATTGTGCCGCGATCCCCGCAGCACTCTTTGAGTCTGAACTCTTTGGCCACGAGAAAGGTTCGTTTACCGGTGCGACGGAAATGCGCAAGGGTGTGTTCGAGCAAGCGCACGGCGGGACGTTATTCCTCGACGAGATTTCTGCCATGCCATTGGAACTCCAACCAAAGCTCCTCCGCGTTTTGGAAGAGCGCGTAGTAAGCCGTGTGGGCTCGTCCGAGAAACGGAAGATCGACGTTCGGATCATCGCTGCAAGCAACAAAGACCTCTCGAGGGCTGTCGCTGCGGGTGAGTTTCGTCAGGATCTCTTCCACCGCCTTAATGTAGTACCCATTGTTTTGCCGCCGCTCCGGGATCGCTTAGAGGATATCCCCATTCTTGCCCAGACATTTCTCAACGAGTTTTCCGATGGAGTGAGGCGCTTCGCTCCCGACGCCCTGGAACTCCTGTCCCGTTTGCCGTGGCCGGGCAACGTGCGGGAGTTAAGAAACTTTGTCGAGCGCGTTTCTATTTTTTGTTCCTCTCCTGAAATTGCGGCCGCGCAGTTGCGAGACTTAAGCATCGGCGCAGAGCATCGTCCCACCTCTGAGTTGGCCGACATCTTACGTTCTCTCATCCGAGCGAATTCGTCTCAGAATGACCTTCTGGAATCCATCGAAAAGCAGCTGGTTGAGGTCGCGCTGAAAGAGACACAGGGCAACGTTTCTCGCGCTTCACAGCTTCTCGGCATCGACCGCAACGCCCTCCAGCGGCGGATCGAGAAGTTTGGGTTGGAAAAGAGTGGTTGAGTTGTGGAGTAGGAGAGGGAGACCTCTGAAAAAATAATTGTCATTCTGAGGATC
>DATLYT010000223.1:0-3570 GCA_035574455.1 Bacteroidota bacterium | reverse complement strand
AAAGGTTCACGCAACATTCAACGCTTGACTGAGAAACTAAAAACCATTACTTTGGAACCCACACGAACCCGCTGTACGGAACTCCTCGTGATGAGGAGCGACCTCACGCCGAGCGGTTCCCTGTACTCGGTGTTGAAGTCGATTCCACTCAAACCATAACGACATCGCCCATGACCGATACCACAAACAAAGACGCCCGGATGCAAGCTCTCAAAATGGCTATCGACCAGATCGAAAAGCAGCACGGCAAGGGTTCGATTATGAGGCTCACCGAAGGCCCCATTGCCAAGGTCGATGTGATCTCGACAGGCTCGATTTCCCTCGACGCGGCGTTAGGAATCGGCGGTGTTCCTCGCGGACGAGTCGTGGAGATTTTCGGACCAGAATCCTCTGGGAAGACCACGATTTGCCTCCACATCATCGCGGAAGCACAACGGGCAGGCGGCGTCGCAGCGTTCATCGATACTGAACACGCCCTCGATGTGAACTACGCGAAAAAGTTAGGCGTCGATATCAACAACCTTCTGCTCTCGCAACCCGAGTACGGTGAACAGGCTCTCGAAATTGTCGAAACACTCATCCGAAGCAACGCTATTGATGTGATTGTCATCGATTCCGTTGCGGCCTTAACGCCGCGGGCTGAGATTGAGGGCGAAATGGGCGACCCGTCAATGGGTGTGCAGGCACGACTGATGTCGCAGGCGCTTCGCAAACTCACCGCCGCGATCAGCAAGTCGAAAACCTGTGTAATGTTCACGAACCAGTTGCGTCAGAAGATCGGCGTGATGTTCGGAAACCCGGAGACAACGACGGGCGGCAACGCATTGAAATTCTACGCCTCCGTACGGCTCGACGTTCGTCGCATCGAAGCCATTAAAGATGGGCAGAACGTTGTCGGAAACCGGACGCGGGTGAAGGTCGTAAAGAACAAGGTCGCTCCTCCGTTCAAAGAAGCACAGTTCGACATCCTCTACAATGAAGGGATATCAAAATTGGGCGACCTGATTGATACCGCTGTTGATCAGGGTATTATTGTCAAGAGTGGCTCGTGGTTCTCCTATAAAGACGAACGGATCGGGCAAGGGCGTGATGCCGTAAAAACTTACCTGAGCACAAACCCCAAAATGGCCGAGGAGATAGAGAAAGCTCTCCGCATCAAACTTGGCTTAGTCTCGCCCAACGAATCTCCAGCGAAGACGGAAGCGGCAACGCCGAAGCGCAAACCCTGACCTCATGCTGATCACGAAAATCATACGCAAGAAGACTAAACGTCCGCTCTATTCGGTATACGTCGATGGGGCGTATGGGTTTGATGTGAGCGACGAGGTGCTGGCAAAGTTCGGATTGGCAGTAGGAGAGCGGCTTGACGACAAGAAAGTTGAGCAGATCGTGACGAGCGAGGCAATGTATCGCGCCCAGCAGATTGCGATCAATTATATCTCGTATCGTCCCCGCAGTAGCAAGGAGGTCATCGACCACCTCAAGAAAAAAAGTTTCTCGGCGGAGTTAGCCAAAACAGTAACACAGCAGCTGCAGAAGAAGAATCTTATCGACGATATTGCCTTCGCGCAGATGTTTGTGCGCGACCGGCTGAAGCGAAAACCCATCGGCAGCGCGAGACTCCGCCAGCAACTCCTGATGAAAGGTATAGCGCCGAACATCATCGAGCGTGTTCTCCACGATTTGGTGAACGATGATGATCAACAGCGCGCCGCGGAACTTCTTGCCGCCAAACGCCTCTCGCATGCCGCCGGTTCGTACGCCCAGCTCGACCCCGCAAAACGTAAACGCCGAATGTTTGAGTACCTCCTTCGGCGCGGATTCTCCACGGACATTGCCAGCAAAACTGTCCGTACTCTCTTTGCACACCAAACCGAAGGACGAGCCGCGTAGCCGCAATGCGTGCGCAGCCATCCAGCCGACCGATTTTTAAAGTCTCCCTTCTCGTCACGCTCCTCGCCGTCCTGATTACTGCCGCGACCTTCGTCCCCTACGTCATGTGGATGTTCATCTGCTCCGTCCTTCTCGCCTTCATGTTAAAGCCCATTGTGAAGTACCTTGAATTCCGTGTCGGACTCCAACGAGTACCGGCAGTCGTGGGAACGTTCTTGGTTTTTGGCGGCATCAGCGTTCTGACCTTTAACCCTCTCGTCAGCTGGCTAACGGCACAGGCGTCGTTCCTTTTCGGCCGTTTTCAGGCTTTTCCGATTGAACAAGAGCTTCACAAAGCAACGGGACATCTTGCCCCTTACCTCCCGTTCATTACCGCCGACGAGCTTGCACAAGAAATCCTCCGCCTCATTGACGCAACGCTTAGCTCAACGCGCTTGATCGTCGACTATCTTCCCACCGCGTTTGTCATTCTCCTCCCGATTCCGTTTCTCACCTACTTTCTTCTGGCGGGTGGAGACATCGTCCTGAAAAAAGTCATCGAATACGTCCCAAACAAATATTTTGAGATGACGTTGAACGTGCTGAATAAAATTGAACGAGACCTGGTTGGTTACCTGCGCGGGTGGATTCTCGACTCGGTCATTGTCGGTCTGCTGAGCATCATCGGATACATCATCATCGGCGCCGACTATCCCATCCTGCTGGGCTCGATTGCCGGACTCGCCAACCTCATCCCGTACGTGGGACCCGTTGCCGGCGCCATCCCTGCCTTGGCGATTTCGTTAACACAGTTCGGCGATTTCCGTTTGCTCGTCCCGATCACCGTTATGACCATCATCATTCAGATCCTCGATAACTTCATCATTCAACCACTGAGCTTTGCGCAAACGGTTGACATGCATCCGTTGACAGTTGCAGCGCTCCTGTTCGTCGGAAATCTCTTGATGGGTGTCGGCGGGATGCTGCTCGCAATTCCTGTGGCCACGATCCTGAAAGTCTCGGCCCGCGAAACTTACTGGGGCCTTAAGAACTACCGCATCACTGCCTGATGTCTCGTATCGTCGTCGATATCGAAACACTCGCGTTTCCGCTGGAGACCTTCGACGCCGCCCAGCAGGATTACCTGCTCAGGTTCGCCGAATCGGAGGAAGAACGAGCCGAAACGATTCAGAAGCTAAATCTCTACCCCCTCACCGCCCAAATCATCGCCATCGGCATGTACAACCCGGAGACTGAGCGCGGTAAAATCCTGTTTCAGGCGGAGGAGCGTGTGGATACGTTTTCCGAAGATGAGAGGGTTCACTATCTCTCGGGCAATGAGCAAACGATGCTCGCTACATTTTGGGAAGACGTCGCAAAGTACGAACAGATCATCACCTTCAACGGCCGCGGGTTCGATTGTCCTTTCCTGATGATGCGGTCGGCAATACTTGGAGTTCGACCATCGCGCAACCTTCTTCCCTACCGTTTTGACCCTTCACAGCATTGCGATCTGCTAGAGCAATTTACGTTCTACGGCGCAATCCGAAAATTCAATCTCGACTTTTACTGCAAAGCGTTCGGCGTCGACAGTCCGAAGTCGCACGGCATTACGGGATTGGATTTAGGGAAACTGTGGGAGGAGAAGAGATTCCGCGAAATCGCAGACTACTGCCTCGGCGATCTGAAAGCGACGGC
>DATLYT010000222.1:0-2999 GCA_035574455.1 Bacteroidota bacterium | reverse complement strand
CCGAGAATCTTCCCCCGCCTTCCGGAAATATCCCCCATCACATCACCCATGTACTCATCCGGCACCCTCACTTCGATTTCGTTGATCGGCTCCAGAAGAATTGGCTTCCCTTCCAGAAATCCTTTCTTGAATGCCATCAATCCTGCGATCTTGAACGAATGCTCGTCTGAATCGACGGAGTGGTACGACCCATCGTGCAGGGTGACTTTCACATCGACCACCTCGTAGCCGGCGATGACGCCTTTCGCCATCGCTTCGACGATGCCTTTCTCGACGGCGGGCACGAATCGCCCGGGAACCACACCGCCAACAATCGCATCAACGAATTCGAAACCCGCGCCGCGTGGCAGCGGTTCGAGTTTGAGATGAACATGGCCATATTGCCCACGGCCGCCTGTTTGTTTCTTGTGTTTGTACTCGACATCCGGCACTGTGGCTTTGATGGTCTCGCGGTACGGAATTTTTGGCTCGACCAAATCGACATCGACGCCGTAACGTTCTTTGAAGCGCTTGGTGATGATCAGCAGGTGGAGTTCGCCCTGCCCCGCGATCACGGTCTGGCTCAGCTTGCCATCCACCTGAACGAGAAACGTTGGGTCTTCTTCATGGAGCGAGTGCAATCCGGTCGCGATCTTTTCCTCATCGCCTTTCGCTTTCGAGACGATGGCCATACGGATCACAGGCTCCGGAAATTCAATTTTGGGGAACTCAATCGGTAAGTTTCTGCTACTCAATGTATTATTCGTATGGGTATCTTTAAGCTTTACGACCGCCCCGAGGTCGCCGGCGATGAGCTTTCCGACCTCTTTTCGCTCCTTGCCGTTCATCACGAAGATTTGGCCGAGGCGCTCGGTTTTTCCGTTCGATTCATTGACGAGGTCCATTCCGGCATGAATCGTCCCCGAATAGACCCGGAAATAGGAGAGCTCGCCAACATGTTGTTCCGACACGGTTTTGAATACAAAGACCGCCGGTTCTCCTGCGGGATTGGGTGGTACCTCAATCTCCTTCTTCTGTTGTAAATCCATGGCCGTCACGGGCCCGCGGTCTTTGGGCGACGGTGCGTACCCGACGATAAAATCCAGCAGTGTCGTGATGCCGATGTTCAGGTCGGCGGCGGAGCAAAACACCGGGAAGATTTTGCGCGTCCTCAGCGCCAGGCGGAGCCCCTGTTGCAGCTCGGCATCGTGAAGCGTCCCTTCTTCAAAAAACTTGTTCATCAACGCTTCGTCTGTTTCGGCAATTTTCTCGATCAACTCCTCGTGGAGTTGCTCGGCTTTCTGTTTGAGATCGGGTGGGATTTCACTTTCTGTCAGTTTCCCGCTGCCATCACGCGCGTATTTCAGGAGCTTCATCTTGAGCACATCGACAACAGAATCGAACGGCAAGCCTTCGTTGACCGGGAATTGGATGATCGTCACATCGTGCCCGAAGCGCTCGCGGGCGGTAGCAACGGCATGGTCAAAATCGGCGTTCTCATTATCGAGCTTGTTCACAACAAAGAGCGTCGGAAGATTATACTGTTTGGTATAATTCCAGACGATCTCCGTGCCGACCTCGGTGCCTTCGACGGCTTTGAGCAACACCAACGCCGTATCGGCAACACGGAGCGCGCAGAGCACTTCGCCTGTAAAGTCGCTGTAGCCGGGAGTATCGAGAATATTCAGCTTGTGGTCCTGCCAATCACAGTGGAGAAGCGAGGTGTTAATCGAGATGCGGCGTTCGATTTCGTCGGGATGGTAGTCGGAGAGCGTTGAGCCTTCGGAAACTTTGCCGATACGGTTGATGGTCTTCGTATCGAACAGGATGCATTCGGTCATGGTGGTTTTGCCGGAACCGCCATGACCGATCAAGGCAATGTTCCGGATTTTCTCCAGAGAGTAATCCTTCTGCAGTGCATGTGCCACGGTGTCATCTCCTCTAAGTCTATGGTGTGAGCGTGAGGAAGGTTGCTGTGTTGTTGCGTACGACGGAAGTCAGTGTTGAGGTAACGGAGACCGATTTACGACGGACGATTCCCTCGGATTCCTTCAAACCACGAGAGAACACCGTTGATGACCCCGCTCAGCGCCGAGGTGACGCGAACGATCGGCTCTTCCAACCATTGCTGAACGCGCTGCTCGAACGCTACGACGTTGTCCGCGGCCATTTTGATCGACTCCAACGAGCCCTTCATGATATTCACCTGCTCATCGATTTTCGTCGCTACCGAGCGGAATTTCTCAGTGATAAAGAGCAGATTCTCCAGCACCGGCTTGGCATACTGGTTGAACTCTGTAAAGTTCTGTTGCAGTGCTGTCAGAACTTCTTTGAGGCGCGCCAGCACCACAATCAGGTAGAGACAGAGCGCTGACACGCAGAGCAGTGCGAGCAGTTGGGCAACATCGAGTAGTGTTTCCACGGGGTGTCCTTTATCGGTCTACAGATGTGTTACCACCGGTTAGCTCTTGGGCGCATCGCCACGGGCTTTGCCTTTTGCATCGGCGATGATACGTTCAGCGTCGCTCATCAAAGACTCCGCCTGTTTGCGCGCATCGCTGACGACATTTTCGGAGCGGCGCTTGCCCTCGTTGATGATATCGACTGCTTTGCTCCGTGCGCGGGCAAGGTATTCTTCTGCGCTCCCCATCAGCTCTGTGGATTTTTCCTTGATATCCCGGCGCAATTCCCTTCCGCTCTTCGGAGCATACAGCAAAGCCAGAACAGCACCGACCACCGTCCCTGCGAGGAAACCGACAATGAGTCCCTTCACCATACCATCATGTTCTTGTGCCATACATCCTCCTAAAAAAACTCCTTATCGTATTGCTGCCAAAGTAGAAAAATAGTGTTAAAGAAACAAGACCACACACCTCGAAGGTTGCATCCTTTTTAGTGGGGGGAGAAGGATCACGCTGCGATCGAGTTGATATGATGGCAGCGAAGAGCAAGGAGATTGTTGGCACCATCTTTACTCCAGCTCATGCCTTGGCGTTTCATGCGTTTACCGACGACGATGT
>DATLYT010000221.1:0-7360 GCA_035574455.1 Bacteroidota bacterium | reverse complement strand
GAAACGATGACTCAATGAATCAATCACCAAATCCCTTTCGCTCATGACCTATACCAACATTCTCGTCACCAAAGAATCCGGTTATGCTATCGTCCAGTTCAATCGGCCGGAGGTTCTCAACGCCCTGAACATGAAGCTGATGGAAGAGCTGGTCGACGCGCTGGAGAATCTAGATAAAGACAACGACGTTCGCTGTATCATCATCACCGGCAACGAAAAAGCGTTTGCGGCCGGAGCCGACATCAAAGAGATGGCTGATGCCTCGGCCGTGGAGATGCTCATTCGCGACCAATTTGCGCGATGGGACCGCATCCGTAAGGTCAAGAAACCGCTCATCGCGGCGGTCAGCGGTTTTGCATTGGGTGGCGGCTGTGAGCTTTCGATGACGTGCGATATCATCATCGCCTCGGAGACGGCTAAATTTGGTCAGCCGGAGATTAACATCGGTGTGATGCCCGGTGCGGGCGGCACCCAGCGATTGACACGAGCCGTCGGGAAAGCCAAGGCGATGGAGATGGTGCTGACCGGCAAGATGATTTCGGCCCAAGAAGCGTTACAATGGGGGCTTATCAATAAGGTCGTGCCGGTCGAGTATTATCTGCAAGAGGCGAAGGAGTTTGCCAAAGAGGTTGCGAGCAAACCGCCGGTAGCCGTGCGACTTGCCAAAGAAGCCGTGTTAAAGGCGTTTGATACGACTATCGAGGGCGGGCTGGAGTTTGAACGAAAGAACTTCTACCTCCTCTTCGCCAGCGAGGATCAGAAGGAAGGGATGAAGGCTTTCGTAGAAAAGCGGAAGCCGGAGTGGAAGGGGAAGTAAAATAACTGTAGGAACTGTGCAAAATTCTTCCTACCTTGTTTATGGTACAACACACCGCATCTGGTTTTACTCTCCTCCGCACTACTAATTTCCGCGGACAGTTCAGAAGCGGACACCCGACCCGCTTCTCGATCGCACGTCGCCCGAACCCTTCGAACGCTTCCTGCATCTTCAGCAGCAGGTCACAACTCTAAGGATTCATCATGCCCTTTACTTCACTCGGGTTATCCGACCAGCTCGTACAAGGAATACTCGCAACAGGATTCACTGCACCGACGGAAATCCAATCACGCGCAATTCCGGTTGCTCTTGCCGGCAAAGACATCATCGGTGCGGCACAGACAGGTACGGGAAAAACCGCAGCCTTCGTCCTCCCGATTCTCCAGCGGCTCACACAGCACCCGCACCAGCGCAGCCACCACTGCCGCGCGCTCATCCTGACACCAACGCGCGAACTCGCACACCAGATCGACAGCGCCATTACCGCCTACGGCCGTTTTCTCCAGATGCGCACGCTCGCGATCTACGGCGGCACGAACATGCAAAACCAGACGAAGCATCTCCTCCGTGGCGTCGATATCATTATCGCTACGCCCGGCAGACTGTTAGACCATCTCGAACGAAAGACGGTCAACCTCAGCCACGTCGAGGTGTTGGTGTTGGATGAAGCCGACCGGATGTTCGATATGGGATTCATCCAGGATGTTAAACGTATCGTCGCTCGGATACCGTCGGAGCGGCAGACGATGATGTTCTCCGCAACGATGTCTAAGGAAGTGCGTGAGTTAATGTCCGCCATTCAGAAACATCCTGTGCTCATCGAAATCGGAGAACGGCGTTCACCGGTCAACTCCGTGCGACAGGCGTTCTATACAGCGCCCGTGAACCGTAAGATGGAGCTGTTGCTCTTCATGCTGGAGCAGAAAGAGCTGGACAGCGTGTTAGTTTTTTCTCGTACGAAACATGGCGCAGACAAGATTTCCCATCGTCTCCAGAGAAGCGGGATTAAGTCGGTCGCAATTCACTCAAACCGGACTCAGGCGCAGCGCCAGCGGGCGTTGGGAGGATTTCGCAACGGAGAGTATCGCGTGCTCGTCGCAACAGATGTCGCCGCGCGAGGCATCGATGTGGAAGGCATCTCGCACGTCGTGAACTACGACATCCCACATTTCCCCGAAGATTACATTCACCGTATCGGACGGACGGGACGTGCCAGCGCAACAGGAGACGCCATTACCTTCGTCGGACAGGAAGAAACCAAGCACCTGAAAGCTCTGGAGCGGTTCACGGGAAAGAGATACGACATTACACGATATCCGGGATTTGACTACTCAAAACCTCCCGAACAGCCGAAGCCTGTTCTTCATGCAACACAAGACCAGTCACAATCGCATCAGAGGGAACGTTCCAAGAAATTTCGTCGAGATGACAGACGGGGAAGCCGTCATGAGAAAAAGCGATTTTCCAGAGCCGACCAACGCGGAAGTGCAGGAACGAAGCCCAAGTTCTCAAACGAGGCTCCTCCTCCCTATGAAAAGAAGGAGAAGTCCTCCGGAGCAAAGTCGTTCTCCTCAACATATGTGCATCCGTCAGCAACCAACAAAGAAGAACGTGACTGGCGAAAGATCATCGACGACATGAACAGCCGGATACGCGGCGTCAAGAAGCGATTCGTGCGCGATTCCAAGAGATAGCACTTCGCATCCGGCTTAGCAGCATCCAACTATTTTCCAACATACTAATCGTTTTGGATTTGCCATGCCCAACTTCCAAACGCTTCTCTACACGCTCTCAAACGGTGTTTGCACGATCACCCTCAACCGACCGGAGGTTTACAACGCCCTCAACGAGCAGATGAAGAAAGAGCTTAACGACGCGTTGAAAGAGGCGGAGAAGGACCCGAACGTCCGCTGTCTGGTCATTCGTGGCGCGGGCGAAAAAGCCTTCTGCTCAGGCCAGGATTTAAAAGAGCACGCGGGCAAGGAGACGCGACGATCATTAAAAGAGTCGCTGGAGAAAAGCTACAACCCGATGATCCGCAAAATGCGCAGTATGGAGAAGCCGATCATCGGTATGATCAACGGAGTTGCGGCAGGGGCGGGACTTTCCATCGCACTCGCCTGCGATATGCGTATCATGGCAGAGCACGCAAAGCTCATCGAGGTCTTCATTCGGATCGCACTCGTGCCGGATTCCGGCTCGCACTGGTTCTTACCCCGCCTCGTCGGGATGGCCAAGGCGTTCGAGTATGCTGCACTGGGCAACGATATCACCGCCCAAGAAGCAGAACGAGTCGGACTTGTGAACAAGGCTGTGCCTGCCGCAGACTTAGAACAAGCGACAATGGAATTGGCGGAGAAGCTTGCCAAGGCTCCTACCAAATCCATCGGCCTTATCAAGCGCACACTCAACAAAGCGCTCTCCTCCGACCTCGACACCCTGCTCGATTACGAGGCGTATATTCAAGAGATCGCCTCACTCACCGAAGATCATAAGGAGGGTGTACAGGCGTTTCTGGAAAAACGTCCCGCGCAGTTTAAGGGGAGGTAAACCTCTGCATTGAGGTTGTATTTCAAAGGCCATTTGAGTACGTTCAGTTCGCAACTACTTTATTTGCATACCTATGGTCAAATACTTCGGCCTTGTCGGCGCTGGAACCATGGGCGCCGGCATCGCTCAAACAGCCGCACTCTCGAATTGCGAAGTCACCGTCTATGATGTGAACGCCACCGTTCTCCGACAGGCGTTGGAGCGTATCCGTGCAGACCTCAAGAAGGGCGTCGAGAAAGGTAAGCTTACACAGGAGCAAGCCAACGAAGCCTTCGGCCGCATTCACCCACGAACTCGGCTTGCCGACCTCGGCCATTGTGATGTCATCATCGAAGCCGTTATCGAAGACCTCCGCATTAAGAAAGACCTGTTCAAACATCTCGAAGCAGACACCAAGCCCTCGACAATCCTCGCGACCAACACCTCCTCGCTTTCCGTCACCGCGATCGCTTCTGCTGTCAGACATCAGGAACGAGTCGTAGGGATGCATTTTTTCAATCCAGCGCACATTATGAAGCTGGTGGAGGTCGTGCAGGGACAACAGACTTCATCTGAAACACTTCTACAAACTGTCGAACTTGCCAAGCAGATGGGCAAGACGCCCATCGTCGTGAAGGATTCACCCGGTTTCGTGGTGAATCGGGTTGCACGGCCATTCTATGGAGAGGCCCTCAGGCTCCTTGGAGAAAACGTCGCTACGGTTGAGCAGATCGACCGCATCGTCCGCGTCGCCGGCGGGTTCCCAATGGGGCCGTTCGAGCTGATGGACCTCATCGGGATCGACGTAAACTTTGCCGTCACACAGTCGATGTACGAGCAATACTTCGGCGAGCCGCGATACCGCCCGCATCCTATCCAGAAGCGAATGGTGGATTCGGGAGCAATCGGTAAGAAGGTCGGGCGCGGTTTTTACACCTACGAAGAAAAAAAATAGATGGGAAAGAAACAGAAAGCAGCAGGCAGAAAGCAGCCCGCAGCGGATAAACCACAACGTACCAGAGTCTTCGTTGTCGGTGAATCGCCCTTGGTCGAAGAGTACGCGGAGCTCTGCGCGGCAAAAGGCTACCAGGTCTTTATGAAATGGAATAAAGCTCCGAACAAGCTCCCCACCTTTTCCTCAAAAGCGATTCAACGGACGAACTCTCTTCCCGCAAAGACATCCATTGCGATTGAATTGACCAATGGAGACAGGGAGCAAAAACAAAACAACCTCCAGATGATTGACCGTACTTTGCCTCCTACCGCACCCATCGTGAGCTCCTCGGTCACGATCTCAGCAACGGAGCAAACCACATGGCTCAAACAGAAACATCGTCTGGTTGGTGTCGGCGCTCTGCCTTCGTTCACCCAACATCCGCTGTACGAAATCGCACCGACAGTCTATACACCGAAGGAGACCGTTGAGGTCGTGCAGCGTTTTTTCCAGTCGCTCGGCAAAGAAATCGAGGTGGTGCAAGACCGTGTGGGGATGGTGCTTCCCCGCATCGTGTGTCAGCTCGTGAATGAGGCCACATTCGCTGTGCAGGAGGAAGTTGCCTCACCGCAGGATATCGACATCGCGATGAAACTTGGAACAAACTACCCGTATGGCCCCATCGAATGGGGCAATAGAATCGGCTTTCAGCACATCTACCACGTGCTCCGGGCGCTCCAAGCCGACCTGCAGGAAGACCGGTATCGGATCTCTCCGTTACTCACGGCGTTGGCACAAACGGGTGAATGGTGGAAGAAGACGTAAACCGTTATTACATTCCATAAAAAAGGAGCAGAGCTATGAAAACTCTCGGATCGATTCTAACGTTACTGGTGATCGTCGCGCTGATCGCGCCCGCTCAACAGAAGGTCGTTCACTTCAAGAAGTTGCAGGAATTCCTCCCCACGATTTCTCTACCGGGCTGGGAACGTGGAAAACCACGCGGATCCACACAATCGGCAATGGGCATATCGACCTCCGAAGCTTCGATTGTATACACGGGTACGCGGAAAGAAAAGCAAGAAGTGGAGGATGAAGACGGGAAGAAAAAAATGGAAGAGGTTGAAGTGAGCACGGAAATTTCTGTGAAGATCAGCGACATCAGCCTTGTCCCGTTCGCGGCGATGGCGTTTGCGTTCCAGCAAGAGTTTGAAAACGAAACGGAAGATGGGTACGAAAAATCGGTCACGATCAAGAAAACCTTCAAAGGAGTCGAGAAAGTCCAGAAAGGCGATTACAAATCCTGCGAGCTGAACTTTCCCGTCGCCAACCGGTTTATGGTGGAGATTCGCGGTTCGAACATTGATGACGTCCAACTGCTTCACAAGCTTGCGGAAAGCATGGACCTTGCGAAGCTCGAAAAAACTACTGCAGAAAAATAATCACGAAGCGCTATGCACAGACGTACATGTACTGCGTTACTGTTGCCCCTGATTGCGGTAAGCTTCTCGTTTGCACAGCCGAAGATCACTGTTGACAAGGAAAAGATTGATCTCGGCGTGCTGTACAACGGCGCCGTGAAAGGTGCCGAGATCAAGCTCACCAATACTGGAAACGATACGCTCAAAATCATGGGCGTTCAGTCTTCGTGCGGCTGCACGACCGTAAAGCACCCGAAATCAGCTTTAGCGCCGGGCGAGTCGGATATCATCAAGGTCGAATTTAACTCGACCGGCTTTTACGGTCCAGCCACCAAGCTTGTGAACATCACCTCGAACGACCCCAATCGCACGTACGTCACAGTAACACTCACTGCCGAAGTGCGGAACGAGCTTGAGCCGGTCACAAAATCCTCCGTGCTCTGGATAGGAACAGTACCGGTAGGGAAATCGGCATCGCAAGAGCTGACGTTCAAAAATCTCTCTGGAAGAACGCTGACGATTAAAAATGTTGTCTCCAAGAACCCCAGCATCACGGTGAAACCCGAATCGACCTCCGTCCCGCCCTCAGGAGAACTGAAGGTTTCAATCACCATCCAATCCAAACAAGAAGGGTACGTGGGAGAGGAAGTCTTTCTAGAGACCGATAGTAAGAACCAGCCACGCGTGCCTTTGCGTGTCAGCTTCGTTGGAGTGAAACCGAGTTGAGTCTGTTCCAACAAGGCATTCGGGAGGCGGCCTGGATTCTTCTCGCCGCTACTGTCTTGGGCTTCGCCTATACGGCGACGTTCAAGAAAGGACTCTTCAGCGATGAGTCGAAGGAAAGCACAACACTCCCCCGCAAAGCGAACGCCAATCTTCCCCTCATCGATCTTGCCACTGCTCGCAGCCTGTTCGAGAGCGGCTCGGCACTTTTTATCGACGGGCGGCATGAGTTCGACTACAAACTCGGGCACATCAAAGGCGCCGTCAATCTCCCGCTGAAAGACTTTGAAGCCCGAAAGGCTTTTCTCGCTTCTCTACCAAAAGACAAAACTCTTGTAACCTACTGTGACGGCGCAGAATGTAACTCAAGTATCGAGCTTGCGGCTAAGCTGTTTGCCGAGGGATTTACCGACGTGAGGATTTTTTTCGGCGGGTGGAACGAGTGGAATGCCCATCAACTTCCTACAGAACAATCCGAGCCATGAAATCCCTCCTCGCCAACGACTTTCTTGCTCTTGCCGCCCGCATCTTCATCGGCTTTCTGTTCGTGTTTATCAGCATCGACAAGATCGCAAGCCCGGAGGCCTTCGCAACGTCGATCGCCAATTACAGGATCGTGAGCCCATTTCTCGCTACGTTCTCTGCCACCATCCTGCCCTGGGTCGAACTTCTCTGCGGTCTGGCTGTTCTTTTCGGGATTCTTCAGAAAGGAAGCTCGTTCCTTCTCACGTCCCTCCTCGTGGTGTTTACAGCGGCCGTCCTCTCGGCTCTCGTGCGCGGACTTGACATTTCCTGCGGCTGTTTCACACAAGACCCACAAGCAGGTAAGATCGGTTGGATGAAATTGGTGGAAAATGTTGGATTATTCATACTCACGAGCTTTCTTTTTTACTCCACGAGTGTTAAGTTTAGCTTAGAAGAGTACTTGAAGAAAAA
>DATLYT010000220.1:0-2953 GCA_035574455.1 Bacteroidota bacterium | reverse complement strand
ATGATGCCGAGATTGACCTCCGGCTGACCGAATTTCGCGTTCTCCGACGCAATACGGATGTGACACGCCAGCGCCAACTCACAACCGCCGCCTAACGCATAGCCATTCACCGCAGCGAGAACGGGCTTGCCGAGGTTCTCGATCCGGTCGAAAACCTCCTGACCACCCATCGCAAACAGCTTGCCGGTGTCGGTGTTCAATTCCGTTAGTTCGCCAATGTCCGTGCCCGCGACAAACGACTTCTCCCCTGCACCCGTCAGGATCACGGCGTGAATGTCCGGGTCATGTTTGATGTGCTCAAAGACCTGCAAGAGTTCTTGCTTCGCCTGAGCGTTCAGCGCGTTCAACTTATCCGGCCTGTTGATGGTGACGTAGGCAATACCGGACTTCGATTCAAAAAGTAATGTTTGGTATGACATCTTCAATCCTCATGGAAATAGTAAGCCGATGGATCAATCTCTCCATGCCCTACGCCACTTCAATCCGGCTCTGATCGCCAATCATAAACCGATGCACGCGCGGTTTGCCGTTGGCTTCGACGATCTCGACATCGTTGCCGAGGATGCTGCCTTCGATCCGAATCCCCACACTCAGAATCTTGCATTCATCCAGCACGATGCTGTACTCCACTTCGCTGTTGCGAATTACCGTGCCGTGGCCGATCGACGTAAAGGGGCCGATGTAGCTGTTTTCGACGACACAATTCTTTCCAATGACCACCGGCCCGCGTATTTTGCTGTTGATGATCTTCGTTCCCGCCTCGATCACCACTTTGCCCGCAACGTCAGAGTGCTTATCGACATCACCCTCGATCTGCGGTTTCATCGAATCCAACACAAGCCGGTTGGCCTCCAACAGGTCTGAAGGCTTGCCGGTATCTTTCCACCAGCCGGTAATCTCCGCATAGCCAACGGCATAACCCTTGTCGATAAGATACTGATGTGCTTCGGAAATCTCCAACTCCCCACGCGCACTCGGCTTGAGTTGTTTCACCGCTTCGAAAATATGATGGTCGTAAAGATAGATTCCCGAAACAGCGTACTGACTCTTCGGCACTTTCGGCTTTTCCTCCACGCCGACAATTCGGCCGTTCCGAATCTCCGGCACGCCAAAGCGTTCGGGGTCTTTCACTTTTGCCAACGTCAGGAAACAATTGTAGCCGCTCTTCTCAAACTCATCGATGAAACGCCGGATGCCACCCACAACCATGTTGTCGCCAAGGTAGAACACGAACTTGTCGTTGTTGATGAACGACTCGGCTAAACCGACAACCTGTGCCAACCCGCCCGGCTTTTCCTGCGGAATGTAGGTAATTTGCGCTCCCCATCGTGAGCCATCGCCGACAAACTTCGGCACCTCGTCGCTGTCGGCGTTATGCACAATAGCAATCTCCTTGATGCCCGCATCGACAACGGTTTCGATGGCATAAAACAGGATCGGCTTGTTGGCGATGGGAATGAGATGTTTGTTCTGCGTGTGCGTGATGGGACGAAGCCGTGTGCCCCGTCCACCGCTGGCGATGAGTGCTTTCACGAGGTCACACCCTGTTGGGTCGTGGCGAATTTCGATTCAAGCCGCGCGCGATGCTCCGCATAGTGAACGAAGGTACATTCGGGAAGCCACGCGCAAATCTTCGAGACATTCCGATCCCACAACTCCTCCGGCAATCGCTCAAACTCTTGCACCAGCCGCGCGTGGACGCTCTCGAATTCCCCCTCAACCACAACCAACTTCCAATCTCTCCGCATCTGCACAAACCGCTTGTTCCAGTCGTCGATTTGATCGTCCGGAATAAACTCCACCTCTTCGCCCCGCTTCACTCTCCCCAAGCGTTCGAGCGCAACGCTCTCCCAAGCGCTGATGTGGCCCATCAGGTCTTTGAGCGACCACTCGCCGACGAACCGCGGCTGAAGTTTCTGATCGTCATCAAACGTCGAGAGGACAGAGAGCAGCCGTGCCCACTCGTCTTGAATCTGCTTCAGTGTTTCTTGTTTTGTCATCGACTCAAGATTTTCTTCAGGTGCTTTGCTGTTTTCGGCGGCAGTCGGCGCCCTCGTTTCGTCAATTCCAAAGTATACAGTCCTAAGGCTTTGTACAGGTCGGTCAATCCTTTATGCTTTCTGCGTAGTTCTGCGAGGTGCTGTTGAATGGCTTTCACATTTCCTCTGGCAATCGGACCCGTCAAGGCCTGCTGAGGTGTAAGATTGAAGGCATTCTCCACGCTCGTCTTTACAAGCATTTCCAGATGGCGTGGATCAGCAAACCTCTTCGAGATATCGTACACTGCTCCAAGCAGAGCTACAGAGTAGTTTGACGCCAACACACAGGCAAGATGATACGAAATTTTTTCGTCTTTTGGAACTTCAAGTACTCTCCCGCCCAATCGCGCCACCAGAGCGCGTGCAAAGCGTCGCGCCGCCGGAGATCCTTCGACGCCATACGATATACCCTGCAACCTCCGTAGTTGCTGATGAAGAGACTGATGTCGTGGAAATGTCTGAATGGGATGAAGCGAGAAGGTGGTTGCCCCTTTACGTTTCAACGGAGCAAGTTCCTCGCTCGTGAGCAAGCCGGAGGTATGCGCTACAACCAGTCTGGAAAAATTGAGCGGCGCTGAACGGGCTACACGGTGCGCTACGGTCGAGATCGCTTCGTCGGCAGTCGCAATCAACAGAAAATTCGTAGCGGGATGAAGATCGGCAATGTTCTGAGAATAGCTCCGACAGCGGAGGAGAGCCGCGAGTCTTTGTGCCGAGGCTTTCCTGCGGCTTACGACTGAAACAATTTTGAATCCCTTCCTTCGCAAGAGGGCGGCGAGTGCCGTTCCCACCTGCCCCGCACCGACAATGCTGACATTGAGCGATGCCCTGTTTCGAGCCACTCAGTTCACCTTTGCCAGTGCAACGGAAAGATAGCCGACCACAGCATCCTTCTCGCCCGTGATATCGCCCGA
>DATLYT010000219.1:0-6731 GCA_035574455.1 Bacteroidota bacterium | reverse complement strand
CCATCAACAAAAAAGCGGAGGCTCAACCCCCGCTTTTCTGAGACGCTCTCAGCTTCCTTTCACTGGGATTGCTGTCGGCTTCGCCCCTTCGACGTCGGCAGGGGAATCGTTAACGCCCCAACTCTGCTTTTGCTTATACTTCGGCATGACATCCGTCGCTGAAAGGGTCAAAAAGCGTACCATCTGGACAACTGACGAATTTTCAATGGCAGTCTCTCAGATGATGGGGAAAAGAAAAGACGAGTTGGCAGAATATTCTGAAAAAGTCTTCCACTCTGTCTGCCATAAATCTGTCATGATGGCAAACCAGCTCTTGCTGAGGTGCCTTTCTCTCCATACACCGTGATGCTGAGAATTCCAACGCGAGAGTTCTGGTAGACGGTTATCTCGGCATCATCCAGATATCGCCGCAGGGTTTGCTCCGGAATCGCAATCGGCTTTTCTTTCACCACGGCAACGTTCTTGAAACCAGTTGCTTCCAACGTTGCAAGATAGTGCTCTTTCACCAACGCACCGCCGATGCAGCCAGCGTACATCTCTACCGCCGTACGAATTTTCTGCGGTAACTCACCGGTCGTCACGATGTCGGAAATGCTGAATCGCCCATCCGGCCTGAGCACGCGGTAGATCTCGGAGAATGCTTTCTCCTTGTTTGGCACGAGATTCAACACACAGTTACTCAGCACGACATTAACGGATTCCGATGCCAACGGCAACGATTCGATATCTCCCAACACAAACTCGACATTCTGAAACCCGAGCCTCACGTTATTCTGACGCGCTCTCTCGACCATCGCCTCAGTCATATCCACACCGATGACTTTCCCCGTTTCGCCAAGAATTGAGCGGACGATGAACACATCGTTACCTGCACCGGAGCCAAGGTCAAGGACTGTTTCTCCCGGTTTGATCTTCGCGTAGTCCGTCGGCGTGCCACATCCTAAGCCGAGATCAGCCTCTGGAACGTAGCCGTCGAGATTCGAATAATCATCCGCCATGACCATGACGCCCCCATCACCACGGCAGTCGGGACCGCAACAAGATTTCTGTGCTTCTGTTCCTGCCTTCTGGGCAATCTCGGTATATTGTCCCTTGACAAGCTGTTTGACTCCGTCAGGTGATTCTTCAACCGTCGAATGATGGTTGTTTACGGCGGATGCTACTTCATCCTCGCAGCAGGGAGGACCGCAGCACGATTTTTCTGTCGATGGAATGGTTCGAGACATCCTGAACTCTCTGCCTGTTTGCGATGAGGAATTTGAGACTTCTGAAAAATTTAAAGATAGGTCTCTCGCGAAGCCCGCGAAGTTCGCAATGACGCTTTTTGTAACCAAAATCTGACCTTGGCGCTCTTTGCCTGCCTGCGTGAAGCCGAAGCAACTTCACTTCGGCGAAGGCAGGCGACGTTGCGAGAAATAATATTCCAGATGTCTCTATAATCTGTTTTTACCTTGTCCCGATGGCAAGAAAAATACTCACTTCCGCGCGCTCCGTTTTGCACTCGGAATCTGCACAGCAGGTTGCATTGGCTGATTCGACCTTTACCTCCTTTAATCCAGCCTCTTGAAACCATCGCCGCACATCTTCCCGCTTGAAACCCCTCCAGCGGTCATGCTGCTCAGTCACAAGAAACTCAAACGTGTGTTCATCAAGGTCGGTAATCACGAGTCGACCGCCGGGTTTGAGTGTCCGCGCCATCTCCTGGATGGCGCGCGCCGGATTCTCAACGTGATGGAGATACATATTGGCAAATGCGTAATCCAACGAGCCGGACTCAATCGGCAAACGTTCGGCGTCTCCCTGCCGATACTCCACAGAGACCTTGGGACCGAACTTTGCCTTCATCTGCTTAAGCATGCTTTCTGCCTGGTCAACAGCAATCACACGAACACCGTGCTTCAGCAGTTCCTCTGTAATGAAGCCCGTTCCCGCTCCAAGATCGGCCGCAACGGCACCTGCAGTAACACCCGCGGCTGTTACAGCCTTCTCGCGGATACTCTCGGGAAAGAAACTTGACCGCATCTGATCCCATTGTGGTGCGACTTCTTCAAAATAGTGTTTGCTGCTCATGGAACCTCCATCTTGCGTTGTCTTGTTCATGACCGTTCTTGTTTCCTCCGATTGAATTCGCTATTTTGAGCCGACTTTGTCAGACCGCAGGCCATTGATGAAGCCACCAAAGAGCTCATCAACCTTGCGGAGATTTTCCCAGTTGATGCAATAGCATGAGCGTGGGCCATCAATTGTACCGTCAATCAAGCCGACATCTTTCAATGCTTTCAGATGCTGGGAGACGGTTGCCTGGGCGAGTGGAAGAACCTCGACAATCTCACCGCAGATGCACTCATTGCGTTTCGCGAGCGTCCGCAAGATGGCGATGCGCGCGGGATGGGCAAGCGCCTTTGCTATCTCAGCAAGCTTGACGTCGGTAGTCTTGAATCCTTCTGTCTTCGTGCGCGGCATAATCATTTATCGTATCTTTACGATAAAGATAACGGAAAGGTTTCACAAAGGAAAGAAAAAAGATGTGTGTCGTTGCGAACCCTCCTTCACCCATGCTCTGCCTGTCTGCCGATAGACAGACAAGATGCAGGTGCACAGGCCAAACCTTGAAACACTGTTGTAGACCACTTCGCCGATTTGGTCGGCTTCACAATGATAAAGGCCAACAATGCCCCAACTAATCGACCTCAGCCATACAATAGAACACGGGATGGTTACCTACAAGGGCCTTCCCGCGCCGGTGATCAGCGACTACATGAGTCGCGCTGCCTCCAACGGTCGTTATGCGCCCGGGACGGAATTCCACATCGGCAAGATCGAGATGGTGGCCAACACGGGCACCTACATCGACTCGCCGTTTCACCGGTATGCAGACGGCGGCGACCTTGCCGACCTCCCGTTACGATCCATTGCCAACCTTGAAAGTGTTGTTGTTCGGTGGGATATGTCAAACGGCCGCGCGGTAGGAACAGATGCTTTCAAGAACATCGATGCTCGAGGTAAGGCAATTCTCGTTCACACCGGCTGGGACAGACATTGGCGAACCGAGCAGTACTTCAACGGGCATCCGTATCTAACGCGAGATGCGGCTCAATGGCTCGTCGACCAACAGGCGGCACTCGTCGGCATCGACTCACTCAATATCGACAGCACGGAGGATGGAACTCGGCCCGCGCATACACTACTCCTGAGTGCAAACATTCCGATCGTCGAGCATCTCTGTAATTTGCACGCGTTGCCTGAGAAAGGATTCCGATTTTTCGCCGTGCCGGTGAAAGTAAAACAGATGGGCAGCTTTCCCGTTCGTGCCTTTGCTCTCATCGAGTAAGACTTACCATAGGGACAGACAATGAGAAAATCGATTACTCTTCTTTCGCTTCTTTTTTTCATTCACTCCCTTCCTGCACAACAGCTCCAGCCGTACGATTCGATTGCCGTTCGTATCTTTCGCAAAGCACTGGCGGACAATCGCGCGTATGAGATGCTCTACGAGCTCACAACCAACATCGGCCATCGACTCAGCGGCTCGCCCCAAGCTGCTCAGGCAGTCGAATGGTCCAAGAACATGATGGAGCGGCTTGGATTCGACCGCGTCTGGCTTGAGCCGGTGATAGTACCTCGCTGGGTACGTGGCAATGTGGAAGAGACATCTGTCCTCGCAAGCGGCACGAGAAAAGCGATTCCCCTGAAGGTAACGGCGTTGGGAGGAAGCATTGGAACTCCACCGAAGGGAATCACCGCAGAAGTGGTCGAGGTAACATCGTTTGAAGAGCTCCGGGCGCTGGGGGAGAAAGCACAAGGGAAGATTGTTTTCTTCAACCGTCCGATGGATCGTACGCTGTTTAACACGTTTGAAGCATACGGTCGAGCGGTCAACCAACGCGGCCGTGGAGCAATCGAAGCAGCACGCGCAGGCGGTGTTGCCGCGCTCGTGCGATCAATGACAACGCGCATCGACGACTTTCCCCATACGGGCGGCATGGGGTACGTCGATACCATCCCCAAAGTCCCAGCCGCCGCAATGAGCACAAAGGATGCCGAGCTATTGAGCAAACTCCTGGCAACAGAGAAGCGTGTGACGGTAAACCTGAAACTCTCTGCCCAAACGCTCCCCGATGTTGAATCCGCCAACGTCATCGGCGAGCTGCGCGGTACGGAGAAACCTGAGGAGGTCATTGTCATCGGCGGGCATCTGGATAGCTGGGATAAAGGGCAGGGAGCCCACGATGACGGAGCGGGTTGTGTGCAGTCAATCGAAGCGTTGCGATTGCTCAAAGAGCTGGGATTGAGGCCGAAACGAACGATTCGCGCGGTGATGTTTATGAATGAAGAAAACGGTTTGCGCGGCGGATTGGCGTACGCTGCACAAGAGCGGCCCGGTGAGAAGCATATCGCCGCCATGGAATCGGATGCCGGCGGTTTCGCTCCCCGCGGCTTCGGCGTGGGAGACTCCACTGCTCACGCGAAGCTCGTGAAGTGGGCGCCACTCTTTGCACCCATTGGTGCCGATCGCATTACCTTGGGCGGTGGTGGAGCAGATATCGGTCCGCTCGCCCGCAAAGGTGTCCCGCCCATCGGCCTCACGGTCGATTCTCACCGCTATTTTGACTATCATCATTCAGACCTTGACACCATCGAAGCTGTGAACGAACGCGAGCTTGCTCTCGGCGCCGCAATGATGGCTATTCTCGCGTACGTGATTGCACAGGAGGGACTTTGATCTTTATGCCGTATTTACTCTCCTGCAGGCTGCTTGAAACTTTCAGGAAAAAGAGTACTTTGAATTACACGTCCAGTAAAAGACCCTATGAGCTACCAGGAAATCATCGAAGCGGTTAAGGCTTTGTCGGTGTCCGAAAAAGAGGAACTGAAGGCCATTCTCGAAAAGCTTCTTCTCGAAGCCCGTCGAGAAGAGATATTACAACACTACCTCGCTAGTAAAGAAGAAGAACGTCGAGGAGAGTTGACTTTCTATAGCGATCCCCAAGCCCTCCGAGAATCCCTCCAGAAATGACTCGGGTTACGTTTAGTACTTCCTTCCGGCGAGCCAAAAGAAAACGTATTGATGTAGACCGGACGACAGAGGAAAGATTCTGGGAGGCCGTCCAGGTTTTCATGCATGACCCTTTTGACCCTCGCCTACGCACCCATAAGCTCTCTGGAAAGCTGGAAGGTCTGTGGAGTTTCAGTGTCGAGTTCGATGTTCGCGTCATCTTCTATTTCACTGAAAAAGACGAAGCCGTCTTTGTCGACGTGGGCTCACACGATGAAGTGTATTAGACATCTCCACAACGTTCTACCTGTATGACACCGCGCACCGCTCTTCTCTTTGGCGCATCGGGACTCGTCGGGCGCCAGTGCCTCAACGAGTTGCTTGCTAAGGACGCCTATTCCGACGTGCATCTATTCCTGCGCAATCCCATCCCCATCACGCACGCGAAGCTCAAGCAACACATCATCAACTTTGATCAGTTACCGGAGTACGCCGCCCTCATAAAAGGCGACGACCTCTTTTGTTGCCTCGGCACCACGATGCGCAAAGCCGGTTCGCAGGAAGCGTTCGAAAAAGTCGATTACGGCTATCCGTTGCAAATCGCACAGCTCGCATCGGCAAACGATGTTGGCCAATATCTTCTCGTGACATCGATCGGTGCAGACCCTTCCTCATCGAACTTCTATCTCCGGACAAAAGGGAAAGTCGAGGAGGCGGTGAAGTTCATCCCCTTCCACGCCGTGCTGATCTTCCGGCCTTCGTTTTTGTTGGGAAGTCGGCAGGAATCCCGTTTCGGCGAGCGGATTGGCATCATGGCTGTGCGGGCACTCACCGCGGCGCCTGTCAGTCCACTCAAAAAATATCGCCCCATCGCGGCTTCGGCCGTCGCCAGAGCAATGGTCAGGCAAGCCCTTGCGAACCTCACGGGCATTCACATCTTCGAATCGGATGAAATCCAGACGCTCGGCGCCGCATGATGAACTGGGAACTTCCACTTCTTTTTTTCGCAGGCATTGCCGCCGGGTTTCTCAACGTCATGGCGGGCGGCGGTTCAACGCTCACGCTTCCGCTCCTCATCTTGATGGGGCAATCCAGCGCACTCGCCAACGGCACGAACCGTGTCGCAATCCTGATCCAGAACATCGCGGCCGTTGCCTCGTTTCGACGGCTCGACGTGCACGAGTTCAAACGCAGCCTCGCTTACACGCTCTGGGCGATGCCGGGTGCAATCGTCGGAGCGATCGCCGGCGTGACGGTGAGCAACGAAACCTTCCAAACAATCCTCGGCGTCGTAATGATTGCGACTATCTTCTCGCTCTTTATTCCGTCACCAACGACAAACGCTACCGCTGAAAACAGAAAAAGTTCTTGGCTTATTTACCCTACGATGCTCGTCATCGGCTTCTACGGTGGGTTCATTCAGGTGAGTGTCGGGTTTCTGTTTATGGTTGCACTCTACCACATCGAGAAGCTGAACCTCGTCTACGTCAACATGCACAAGGTGACGGTCGTGATGATGTATATGACGCCCGCACTGGCAATCTACGCGTGGACGGGGAATGTAGATTGGATGTTAGGAATCGTGCTCGGTGTCGGGAGCGCGATCGGTGGCTGGTGGGCGGCACATGCATCGGTGAAGAAGGGGGAGAAGTTAATTCGCGCCGTGCTCATTGTCGCGATCGCCCTGATGGCAGCAAAGCTGTTCGGGCTGTTCTGAAGAAAAAACCGCAAAGGA
>DATLYT010000218.1:0-4770 GCA_035574455.1 Bacteroidota bacterium | reverse complement strand
GATACCGTTCCTTGCCGCATTTGTTAATGCACTGACAATGGTGACCGGCGTGGAAATGACCAGCGCACAGGGGCACGCGATGACCAATAGCACCAGCGCACGATAGAACCAGTCGATAAACTCGAGGCCGAATGCCACGGGTGGAAGGGTGGCAACAAGTAATGCGAGGGCAAACACCGAGGGCGTGTAATATCGCGCGAACCGCTCGATAAATGTCTGGCTCGGTGCTTTCTTACTCTGTGCAGCTTCGACGAGCTCTATGATGTGCGCCAGCGTGGTATCGCCGACGAGTTTCGTTACGCGCACCTCCAGTGCGCCGCGCTGGTTGAATGTTCCCGCAAACACCGGATCGCCACTTTGTTTTGTGACAGGAAGTGATTCACCGGTGATGGAAGATTGGTCGACGGAAGAAAGTCCCGAAACGACCTCTCCGTCCAGGGGAATCCGTTCGCCGGGACGTATAACGATGGTTTCACCGATCGCGACTTCCTCCACGGGTACTTCTATCTCGCCGACCGTTCGTTTGACGACCGCCGTTCTGGGAGAGAGCTTCATTAGCGATTGAATCGCTCGTCGGCTCCGGTCGATGCTCAACGATTCGAGAAGCAGAGAAAGGGCGAAGAGAAAAACGACAGCGGCGCCTTCAGCGTATTCTCCGAGGATTACGGCTCCGATTGCAGCGATCGACATCAGGACATTCATGTCGAGCGAGAGATTCTTGAGTGCTTTGAACCCCTTCCAGGCAAATTGCCAGCCACCCACGATGATTGAGACAAGAAAGAAGGCGTTGGCAAACGTTGGAGGGAGGGAGGCAAGCGAACACACTCCGCCAACCAGCAGAGACAAGCCTGAGAGGAGCGTAGAGGCAAGCTGACGGCGTGGAGTTTTTCTCTCGATGGGTTTGTGCGGATCGCGCTGAACCGTCGATGGCATGCCAATATCTGCCAGTGCGCGCAGGATCTCGGCTTCATCGCCGCTGTGCTGCGCGATGAGGGTGTGTGAAAGGATGTTGAACTGGAGGTCGTGAATCGTCGGAAGCGTTTCGAGCTTCTTCCGAATGAGCTGCTCTTCCGCGGCGCAACAGAGTCCGCGAACGTGGAATGTTGTCCGTTTAAGGGTTGACGTGTTCATCAAGGTTCAGCAACGTGGCGTGTGGCAATACGGATGAGGTCTTCGATATGCTCGTCATCGAGCGAGTAGAAGACCATCTTCCCGTTCTTACGGTATTTGACAAGACGAAGCGTTTTGAGAAGACGAAGCTGGTGAGAAACGGCAGATTCGGTAATGCCGAGGAGTTCGGCAATATCAAAGACACACAGCTCCTCTTTGGCGAGCGCCAGAACGATTTTCAGACGTGTTGGATCGCTCAGTACTTTGAACGTTTCGCTCAGCGACAAAACCTGCTCGTGGTTGCCGAATGCCTTCCGGGCTGAGCGAATCGTCTCCTGATGGTTGTGGTGTTCGGATTTGGTCATTACTTCTAAAGCTACCATGCTACAACAATTCTACAACGATTGAGCAGTTGTTCAATCGTTAATTAAAGGGAAAATGCCTAAAAGTCAAGAGCGCCATCTCCGAACGATAGGATGGATGCTTGGGTTGAGTGCGGTAAGGACTTTCGTCCTGTCCGATTTTGAATGGACGCTCCGTCTACTTCTTCAGCGCAACCTGGCCTAACCGTGAGAAGTTAATGGATTCACCGAGGATGCGTGCGGCTTCTTGCGGTGCATGGAAACCGGTGGAGTTTTCAGCTTCAACAAAATCGAGATAAAATTGAGCCTTGCGTTGATAGTTTCGTGCCGTGGCAAGCTGGGCATCGGTCTTGCCTGCACTTCTTGCAGCTTTCAGGTCGTTGATCAGGTCCACGAGCGCGTCCATGGCAATATTCCGCAGGCGGTACGTTCTTTCCTGGATCGTCTCCACCCGTTCTTTCAGCTCTTCCTCTGTCCATTTATGGCAGGTCTGGCAGGCTCGGTTGATGTTGAGCAGCGGACTTCGTACATGGTGGTCGCTAATCTTCAGTGCGCCGACTCGCTTGTACGGCATGTGGCAATCGGCGCAGACGACGCCTGAGCGAGCATGAATGCCTTGGTTCCACATCTCAAACTCCGGATGTTGAGCTTTGAGCACTCCTGCTCCGGTCTCTGCATGCGTCCAGTCGTTGAACTTTGCCTCCTCGTAGTAGCTCATAATCTCTTCGACCTTCAACCCTTTATGCCACGGGTAGGTGAGCCGCTTTTCTGCTCCCTTAAAGTAATATTCCACATGGCACTGTCCGCACACGTACGCCCGCATCTCCTGCCGCGTCGCCATCACATTCACATCGTAATTCTTGATTCCCTGTGAAGCCTTCAAAGCGCGGATACCCTCGATAAAACCGGGACGTGTTACGCGCAGCTGCATCGTGTTGGGGTCATGGCAATCGATGCAGGCAACCGGGTGACTCACGAGCTTTCGTGCTTCAGCAAACGGCATTTGGTTCATCTTCTCAAAGCCTTTGATCAGGTCTCCATCGCCCAGCCGTTTATACGGCACGTAGACGGAGGCATGGCAGTGCAAACACGTGCCGGGTTGTTTTACTGCAATCTGGCGTTCGGTGTAGGTCTGGTCGTCCAACATGTATGCGTGACCGCGTTCTTCCCGAAAATCCCGCGCAAACGCATATCCAGCCCAAATGGTTTTTAACCGCGGGTCCTCTTCAAGGCGGGATTGTGCAACAACCGACCGGGGATCTGCCGCGGTCGGCGTTCTCTGCACAGCCTCACTGCCTCCAAATCGCGTTCGCACCTGGTCTACTGTACGACCATAATCGTCGTATTGGAGCGGAAAGTTCTTTCCCCACAGCGAGGCGTCCTCGGTTGTATCGGTGAGTTCGACGATACGGTAGAAGGGATTTCGTGCTTCCACCTGTCGTTCCATAATGTTGACCAGGAGTGCAACGCCGCCGATCGCCACCAGAGCGGTTACCACAGCGACGATCATCAGAGCGCGGAACGAACGTTGGGGAGGAGTAGTCTCACTCATTTTAATTGGCTCCTTTGCGAATGATCATTACTTGAAGGTAAGATGTCCAACCGATGCGTGACAGGGAAGGCATGAGAGCGTTGTGGTTTCTGCATGAGGGCCTTCGAGAGCTTCAACAATATCGAGATGGCACTTCCGGCACGCCTGCTGAGTAATCTCCCGATTGTGCGGTTTGATCTGGATCGGCTCGTGAAAATCGCCCGTGGTAAATGCATATGAATGCCAGAATCCATTGGACGCCTTGGTATAGTACTTCCCGAAGAATCCCTCTGGCGTGTGGCAATCGTTACAGGTGGCGACGTTGTGGTGGCTTCCCTTTATCCAGCCGGTAAACTGGTCGTTCATGATGTGGCAGTTTGCGCACGCGGCGGGATTGTCCGTCATATAGGACCAACCCTTCGCGTACACGAAGGTGTAGGTACCAACGCCGATCGAAAGCCCGATCGAAGCGCCGAGCAGTAATCCGGCTATGGCCTGGAATCGCATCCGCTATCGTCCGTAGTACATAACGATGGATGCCTTCTGAATTGCGTTTGCGTTCAAGTTGAAACCGACCAGCGCCGGTGTAGCAGTAGAATCCAGTCCGAGTTTTTCCACCTTCAACGCATAGACCGTGATGATGTACTGATGGCGACCGTGGCCCGGAGGCGGGCACGGGCCTCCATAGCCTCGCGTCCCAAAATCCGTGACGCTCTGGATTGCTCCCTTCGGTGCAAGGTTCTGCTTGACGTCTCCGGCATTCGTCGGTAACTCCCGCGTCGTGGCCGGAATGTCAAACATGAGCCAGTGCCACCAGCCGCTCCCGGTCGGGGCATCTGGGTCGTACATCGTCACCGCGAAGCTTTTTGTCCCCTCGGGTGGATTCTCCCAACTCAACTGCGGAGAAATGTTCGCGCCCGAGCAGCCGAAGCCGTTGAAAACCTGCTTCTCGGTCGCCTGGCCCCCGATGTCTTTGCTCTTCAAGGTGAATGTTTGCGCGAAGCCGTGCGTCAGTGTGGTAACACAGAGAAGAGAAATGAGAAAGGATGTTTTCATAACAGCTCCTTTCAGATGGACGGTAGATGCAGTGCGTTGCTGCTTTCGACAGGCGAAAAATTACTGAAGCGGGGAATGAATGTCAAGAAAAGAGAAAACGAGAAATCAACCATGCCATTCAATGGAGGACAACGCGTCCTTTTCAATTGAAGCTCGATGTTTATCAACCCAGTACCCCCACAGGACGAAAAGCCACATAGCGTTTCCCGCCACGGCAATCATCTCCTCGCTCGGAGGAGGCGGGCCAAACAGATTGCCTATGTAAATGACAACAAGAAAAGCCGTCAGAGCCCAAAAGCCGTACGACCCAATCTTGTCCTTTGCCTTCGTGTTCCGAATGTAAAGAGCGATTCCAACGACAAAAAGGCCTAACTCAACGACAAGTGTGGCGGGCAAGGAATTCCACAGCCCTAAACCGAAGTAGGTCTCTGAGCCAAGCCCCAGCGGCAAATCCGGCCGATGCGTGATGAAATCGAGCACCCAGTGGCTCAAGACTCCGAGCCCGACAACCCACGACGCGCGTGGGTCCTTTCGTAAGACAAAGTACACTCCGCCAAAGAGCAGCGACCAGGCAAGGGCGCCGACCAGACTATGTGTAATCGGGTAATCATAAAAATTCAGGGGTGTGACGGCGGTGTTGCCGACTTCGATGAGGACGTGCTCGAGGTTCAGGAGAAGGAAGAGCGGCCAGAGGAGGTCGACAAACTGCGT
>DATLYT010000217.1:0-9236 GCA_035574455.1 Bacteroidota bacterium | reverse complement strand
GTGTACGGTGTGCTCTCGACTCAATCGGACACGCAGTACGTCCGGCTGTATTCGACCTACAATCCTGAGGGGTTCGATCCGACAGTCCACTCCCTCGATAAGCAGATTCAAGGAGCGACGGTTACCTTAAGCGGCGGTGGAGGTACCTGGCGTTATCGTGATACGCTCATCGCTCGACTCGACCGTAGCCGTTACACGTCTGATATTCTCGCCTACGTTCTCGTTCCGTTTAAACCAACGCCGGGAACAGTCTATTCGCTCGACGTCCGACTGCCGGACGGTCGGCTTGCGCGAGGTGTGACGTCCGTTCCAGGTCGGGGCTATATTTCTGTGGTGACGCTGCACGTTCTCGACCAGCCTCAATCCTTTCCTGAAGATCTGTACGTCGTGGCCAGCGTTGCTCCGCGGACGCGAGGATTCCTCCTGCGCTTTTTTATCGAGTTTGAGCTGACGGTAAACGGCGTTCGGGAACTTCGTCGCGTCGAAGTGCCATTGCGGATTCGGCGGTCGGTCGATGGTGGTGTCCGTGAACGGATTTACCCCAAACTGCAGAGGAGAACGAGCTTTGATTCGGACCGAAATCATGGTTCCGAGTACGTCGGCTTTCAGCATGAAGCGTATTTCAACACGCTGAGCGAGATCGCAATTCAGTACGCCCAATCCAATCCCGTTCTGAAGAATGCGATTTTTGTGCTGACCCAGGTGGACGCCAACTTCTACAACTATTATAATATCGTCAACGGATTTCAGGATGAGATCACGATACGTACCGACCAGCCCGATGTCTCCTCTATACAAGGCGGTGTCGGAATGTTCGGCTCGATGACGGTCGATACCGCCAGTATCTCCTATCGTCGGTGAACAACTCCTTGGAGAGCAGTAAAGTCCTTGATAATCCCTCCAAAAAATACTACTTTGCTTCTGCTTTTTGCTGCGTTATGAAGATTTTTTCGCTCTTTGACCAATCCAAACTGAGTCCCGCGTGGTCGTATGCAGCACACGGAAGCATCTGGCGGATTCTTTTTTCCGATTCAGGAGAGATTCTTGGCGAATCTCGCGACCCTGAAACGAAGCAGGCAACCTTTTTCTGTCTTGACGAACAGACGGGTGTTGTGCGCTGGCAGGATGTGCGACTGAGCGAGCCGTGGTGGGTGGGAATCGATGCCGTCCATCGCAATCGTGTGTTGCTCCATGAGTTTGCTAATCCGAGCATGCCGGAGCACAAAGGTATCATTGCACTCGACCTCGCTACCGGAAAAGAGTTGTGGCGGAACGATGAGCTAACATTCTGGTTTGTGTTTCAAGAGTTCGTCTATGCCTATAAGCCTCAGTTTGAGCAGAGGGTTGGGTATAAGCTGTCGTTGGACAAGGGGACGATCATCGAAGAGTATCGGGAATCGTTGGACGAGGTCAACCAGCTCCGGCGCCGTTCGCTGGAGGAGCAGAAGTTGCAGCAAGAACTTGATTATCGTTTTCCCAAGTTGTTCGAGGAAGAGAGTCTCGGTACCGATGTCACTCAGTGGTTGAAACGAACGGTGAGAGGCAGATCGGTACATGGAAGCATTGAGTACATTCAACATCAACCATACTTCTTGGCCAACTTCTTTGCAGCGGGGCGTACCTCGACGCCGGAGTCGCCAATTCTGGAAAATCACTTTTTGGTATACGATACGACGAAGAACAAAGAGGTGTTCCGCGAACTGTTAGCTTCTGACGCCAAAGCGCCAACGCCCGATTCTTTTTTTGTGAAAAGCGGGACGGCCTATTTCATCAAGAATCAGAACATCCTGACCGCTCTCCGGTTAGGAACATAATCAGGCGAGTGTATGAAAACGTATCAAGTGAAGCAGGTCAATGCTTTTACCTCGAAACCGTTTAGCGGTAATCCGGCAGGCGTTGTTTTGGATGCCCGTGGTTTAACAGAGTCAAAAATGCAGGCGATTGCTCGAGAGATCAATTGCTCAGAAACGGCATTTCTCCTGCCACCCACCGTTGCCAACGCTGACCTTCTCATTCGATGGTTCACGCCCACAGTGGAAGTGCCTCTGTGCGGTCATGCCACGATTGCAAGCTTTCATGCCCTTGCTGAAGAAGGGATGTACGGGATGAAGAAAACCGGAACGTATCACTTCCGGGCCCAAACAAAGAGCGGCGTGCTTCCGGTCGAGGTCGAGAAAAAATACTCGGGTACGATTGTCGACTTTGAGCTTCCGGTGCCGCAGTTTCATAAAGTGCGAGCACTCTCATCGCAGTTTCTGAATACTCTGGGGCTTAAAGCATCCGACCTTCATACCAAATTGCCGATCGTCCGAACCAACTCGCTTTACATTCCCATACGTCGGCTTGCGACGCTCAAGAAACTCAGGCCCGACAACGAATCCCTCTTGCGCTGGTCGCATACCATGAAGCTTCTCGGCGTATGCGTCTTCACGTTAGAGACGGTCGAGATGAGTTCTGCCGTGCATTCCCGCTACTTTGTTCCGGCCGCGGGTTTATCCGAAGACCCGGTGACAGGGTCGACGAACGGACCGCTGGGAGTTTATCTTTACAACTATGTCTTCGATGCCGGGTTGGACGTGCCATGGCTCCGGCTGCCGGACGGTAGGATGGAGTTTATCGGTGAGCAGGGTGACGTGTTGAATCGGAAGGGCAGAGTGAAAATTCGCCTGAGCGTCCATCATCGCCAGGTTGAGCACGTGAGTATTGCGGGGGAGGCGGTAACGATCTATAATGCTGAACTGAAAATCTGAGCACGGCTACCATCGTGGAAATCAAAAATATCGTATTTCTCGTCGTCTTTCTTGCCTCAATTGGTTTGTTCTCGTACAGCGTCCGGCGGTTGATTCTCCATTTGCGCATTGGGAAACCGGAGAACCGTTTCGATCGTCCATGGGAACGCCTGAAGAATGTTGCCGTTGTTGCGTTCGGCCAGTCGAAGCTCTTGCGTGAGCCGCTTGCCGGCCTGATGCACTTCTTCATCTTCTGGGGCTTCGTGATCTTATTAACTGCCGTCGTCGAGTCCATCGGCGAAGGCATTGTCTCCGATTTCTCGCTCACCTGGGTCCTCGGTGTTGACCTCTACAGATGGCTCGCGTTTCTGCAGGAGCTTTTTGCCGGACTCGTGATCATCTCCGTCCTTGTCGCTCTCTGGCGTCGATACGTCATGAGACCGAAGCGGCTTGAAGTCGACCTCCACGGCAAGATTGATGCGACGGCCATTCTCGTCGCAATTCTTCTCATTATGGTCAGCATGATCGGTCAGAACGCGGCCCGCATGGCGCTGCAAGACCACGAGCTTGTGAACGCGAGATTCCTTTCCGGTGCGCTGACGCCCATGTATGCCTCGCTTGGGTCTTCCTCTGCCCAGACATGGTTCGAAATTTATTGGTGGATCCATATCGTTCTTGTCCTCGCCTTTCTGAATTACCTGCCGTACTCCAAACATCTCCATGTGCTAAGCTCTATCCCGAATGTCTACTTCAGCTCTTTACAACCTCGCGGGGCGCTGAAACCGCTCGACCTCGAAGCGGAGAACGTGGAGAAATTTGGCGCGAGTGATGTTGAGGATTTGACCTGGAAACAACTCCTGGATGGCTATACCTGCACCGAATGCGGTCGATGCACAGCGGCATGTCCGGCCAACACCACGGGCAAACTGCTCTCTCCTCGGAAAATCATTGTTGATATCCGACGGAGGCTTGAAGAAAAAGGGCCGTTGGTGCTGGATGGGGGAGATGTCGCTGTGGCGGAAGGCGAGAAAAGCCCTCTCGAAAAAACGCTGATCCATGACTACATCACACCACAGGAGTTGTTTGCCTGTACCACCTGTATGGCCTGCGTTCAGGAGTGCCCGGTCAATATCGAGCATGTCGATGCGATCGTCGAGATGCGGCGGAATCTTGTGCTGATGGAGTCGAACTTCCCGCAGGAAGTGCAGTTGGTCTTCCGCAATCTCGAGAACAACTTCACCCCGTGGGCCTTCAGTGCATCAAGCCGTGCAGATTGGGCAGAAGGAATGAACATCCCACGTATGGCGGATGTGCAGGAGGTCGATGTTCTCTTCTGGGTCGGCTGTGCGGGCTCGTACGACGCTCGGTACAAAAAAGTAACGCAGGCTCTTTCCAAACTCATGCAACAGGCAGGGGTACGGTTTGCGATTCTCGGCACCGAAGAGAAATGCACGGGCGACCCCGCTCGCCGCATCGGCAATGAGTACCTCGCCCAGATGCTCATGAAAGACAACGTCCAGACGCTGAACAAGTACAAGTTCAAGAAGGTCGTCACTTCCTGTCCGCATTGTTTCAACACGCTCAAGAATGAATACCCGCAGTTTGGCGGCAGTTACGAAGTAGTGCATCATACCGATTTTCTCATGCAGCTTGTGAACGAAGGACGTATCAAAGTTTCCCAGGCCGCACGAGCCAAGATCACGTACCACGATTCCTGCTACCTAGGCCGTTACAATGAGGTCTACGACCAGCCGCGTAACATCCTCAAAGCTGTTCCCGGTGTGCAGGTCGTAGAAATGCCGCGCAATCGCACCCGCGGGTTCTGCTGCGGCGCCGGCGGAGGTCGGATGTTTATGGAGGAGCACGAAGGCAAGCGGGTGAATATTGAGCGGACGGAGGAGGCACTTTCCGTTCAACCTGACGTCATCGGGACGGCCTGCCCGTTTTGCATGACGATGATGACTGATGGAGTTAAGGCAAAGGAGGCATTAGATCGCGTTGCTGTGCGGGACATTGCAGAAATTTTACTGGACGCATCCCAAGGTAACTCTTCACCAACATCATAGGAAGTTATGACACGCAAGATCATCTATACAATCATTCTCAGTGGTTTTCTCGTCGCACTGTTTCTGTTCTTCGGTGCGCTGAATCAGCAGGATACTGCCACACTGGTTCTCCGTAACGGAAAAATCATCACCGTCGATGATCGACAACCGCAAGCACAGGCAATTGCAGTGAGGGGGGACAAAATTCTCGCCGTGGGAAGCAATGCAGAAATTGAAAGATACCTCGGTCGTGCAACGCAGGTGATTGATTTGCAGGGAAAACTCGCTATCCCCGGCTTCATTGAGGGTCATGGCCACTTTACCGGCATCGGAGCGGCGAAGATGAATCTCGATTTAATGAAGGTGAAGAGCTGGGACGAGATTGTAGCGATGGTCGGAGAGGCTGCGAAGAAAGCGAAGCCCGGTGAGTGGATTTTGGGTCGCGGCTGGCATCAGGAGAAATGGGACAAGGTTCCGCAACCAAATGTCGAAGGCTTCCCCACGCATGAATCGCTGGACAAAGTCTCGCCGAACAATCCCGTGCTCCTCACACACGCCAGCGGTCATGCCGGATTCGCGAACGGCAAGGCGTTGGAGTTGGCGGGAATCACCAGTAAGACACCCGACCCTCCCGGTGGTGAAATCTTAAAGGATGCCAAAGGTAATCCGACCGGACTGCTCCGCGAAACGGCGCAGGGATTGGTACGACGTGCACTCGCAGAAGCGCAATCGAAACTTACACCCGAGGAGCGATTAGCAGTGGCAAGAAAAGAGATTGAGCTTGCCGCGCAGGAGTGTCTCTCGAAAGGTGTCACGAGTTTCCAGGATGCTGGCTCATCGTTTGCCACAGTCGACTTGCTCAAGACGATGGTCGATGAAGGTAAGTTAGGTGTCCGACTTTGGGTGATGGTGAGGGAGAGTGTGGATCGATTAGAGGCCAACCTGGCAAAGTACCGTATGGTGAATTATGGTGATTCGCGGTTGACCGTGCGGGCAATCAAGCGTTCGATTGATGGAGCACTGGGCCCGCGGGGAGCCTGGTTGCTGGAGCCGTACTCCGATTTGCCGTCGAGCACTGGACTCAATACCACGCCGGTCGATGAAATCAAAACAGTGGCGCAGCTTGCTCTGCAGCACGGCTATCAGCTTTGTGTTCATGCGATTGGCGACCGGGCGAACCGGGAGACGTTGAATATTTTTGAAGAGGCATTCAAGAAGAGTCCTGACAAAAAAGATTTGCGCTGGCGCGTAGAACACGCTCAACATCTTCATCCGGCAGATATTCCGCGGTTCGGCAAGTTAGGGGTGATTGCCTCGATGCAGGGAATTCACTGTACTTCTGACGCGCCGTACGTCACAGCCCGACTTGGCGCCAAACGAGCGGAGGAAGGTGCCTACGTCTGGCAAAAGCTGATGAAGACCGGAGCGTTGATCGTAAACGGTACCGATGCACCGGTGGAAGATGTCAGCCCGATTGAATGTTTCTACGCTTCCGTTTCCCGCAAGCTGAAGGACGGCTCGGTATTCTATCCGGACCAACGGATGACACGGGAAGAGGCGCTCAAATCCTATACGATCAACGCAGCCTATGGGGCGTTCGAAGAGAACATCAAAGGCTCGTTGACGCCCGGCAAATTGGCGGATATCGTTGTGCTTTCGAAAGATATTATGACAATTCCGGAAGACGAGATTCCATCCACCGAAGTGCTGTACACGATTGTTGGAGGGAAAGTCGCGTATAAGAAGTAGTGCCAGACTTCTGAAACATTTTAGGTCTATAGTCATTCTGAACGAAGGAGTCTCATGAAACCCAAATACCGCATTCTCATTACTAAAACGCTTGATGTTCCGAAAAACATGTTCACCGCGCTCTATGAGTCAGAAGAAGAGGCCATCCAGGCAGCAAAGGACAAGTTGGCTGAATTAGATGGCGATGTGGCCGTGGTGATGCATCTACTCGCCGGATCCACAAAGGTCATCCACACGTTTGAGAAAGCCAGGAAAGCTGGCTAACAATCGCCCAAGAAGATCGTGTCTCGCAATATCTCGAAGATTCAAAGAACGGTTTTACAATAAGTCAATTGCAAACGTAGATTCTTCCCTTGAAATTCTTCCCGTGTTGTAGCAGTGTCCGAACTCACAAGCCTGATCGTGATCAGTTCCATCGTTGTGGCAGTACTCTATCATCTGGCCAGGTACGATGAAACTCCTCATTCTTCTTCGACCCACATACCGTCGTGGGGAAGGAACTGGGCTTGCGTTTGACGGGTGCACTGGTGGATAGACCTGTGCATGGCTCAATCTTTCGTAGCTTGCGAGGTTTACGCCTAACGCGAGAAGACCGGTTTGCTCGATTCCAAAGCGACGCCTTTGTGTACCACGACGACCTTGGCGATTACTCGACCAATGAGCCAACGGTTGACGGGACCGCGTCGATGCTGTACATCCTTGCTACGTTCGCAAAGTGATGATGGCGCTTTCTCCTTTCCTCACAGGTTGAGAATTGTGCATCCGTCTTACAATGTGGTTGTTTAACATCGGACGATGTTTACTTCTCATCCAAAAATTGCTATATTTTTTGAGTGTTTTGCTATGTTCCTTTTTTATGGTCATTCATGCGTGTCCCGTATCCTGGGATTCCGCTTTTGAGGGGATGCAGAAATCGGAACTTTTAGCGAGAATCTCATAACCAGATGCCCGACTAAGGTATTCGGGCATGACAAAAATCTTCATTTAAGAAGAGCAATCTATGCCAGAAAAGACGTACGAAGAAAAATTGGCGGAGTTTGAAGCCCGCATCAATCGCGGCGAGAAGATCGAGCCGGGCGATTGGATGCCGGATGAGTATCGCAAAGAGCTCATCCGCATGATCAGCCAGCATGCTCACAGTGAAATCGTCGGCCAGCTACCGGAAGGGAAATGGATTCCGTACGCGCCTGGATTTCGGCGCAAGCTCACACTCGTCGCAAAAGTTCAGGATGAAGCGGGCCATGGTCAGCTTCTCTACACAGCCGCAGAAACGCTCGGTAAATCCCGCGAAGAAATGATCGAGGAACTCCTCTCCGGCAAAGCGAAGTACGCCAACGTTTTTAACTACCCTACCCCCACCTGGGCTGACGTTGGCATCATCGGCTGGCTTGTGGATACCTCGGCAGTCATTAACCAAACGATGCTCGCCCAAAGCTCCTACGGCCCGTATGCGCGCGCGATGAAGCGAATCTGCTATGAGGAATCATTTCACATTAAACAAGGGTATGATTCCATCGTTGCTCTGGCCAAGGGAACGCCCGAGCAGCGCGCCATGGTACAGGATGCGATTAATCGCTGGTGGTATCCGACGCTCATGATGTCCGGCCCACCTACGAAACTCTCCGCACACACCGAGCGGGCGATGCGGTGGCGCATCAAGACGAAAACGAACGAGCAGGTACGGCAGGAGTTTGTCGACCACATCGTACCTCAGATCCGCGCACTCGGCTTCGACGTGCCCGACCCGAATTGCAAATACAATCCTCAAACCGGTCATTACGACTACACGGAGCCGGATTGGGAGGAACTGAAGCGCGTTGTGAACGGCGATGGTCCGTGCAATAAAGAACGGTTGGAAGCTCGCCGCAAGGCGCACGAAGAAGGCCGGTGGGTGAGGGAAGCTTTAGCGGTTGCTAAAAAGAAAGCTGCAGCATAATGGACACCCAGTGGGAGACGTACGAAGTGTTTCACCAGACCAAGCGGGGTGACCCGCATGTACACGTTGGAGCGGTCCACGCGCCCGACCCGCAGATGGCGTTGCAGATGGCGCGGGATCAATTTGCGCGGCGGCTGAAGTGCTCCAGCCTGTGGGTTGTCCGCACTAAAGACATTACAGGCACCGATTATCAAGACGACGCATTCTTCGCTCAAGTGATTGATAAGAGCTACCGCGACCCGAAGGCGTTTGACGCTCCGGATAAAGGAGAATAGTGATGGCAATCGAAGTTCCCGCGAACATCCCGCGCGAACCGTTGGTCAAATTCCTTGTCGCTTTAGCGGACGATGAGTTTGTTCTGGGACATCGGGACTCAGAGTGGACGGGCTACGCGCCGATCCTGGAAGAAGACATTGCCTTCTCCAATATCGCTCAGGATGAAATGGGCCATGCACTCGTCTGGTATACGATCCACGAACAACTGACAGGTAAGTCGCCCGATTGGATGGGCTTCGAACGGGACTGGAAGCAGTTCATGTCGTGCCACTTTGTTTCCTATCCCAAAGATGATTTTGCCTACACCGTTGTGCGGCAGTATCTGTTTGATGAGGCGGAACAGGTCAGGCTGAGGAGTCTTGTGTCCAGTTCGTTCCAACCGATCAAGGAGGCAGCGGAAAAAATTTTGATGGAGGAAGGCTATCACTTACTTCATAGCAAGGGCTTGGTGGAGCGATTGGGCGATGCGACAGAGGAGAGTCACAATCGGATGCAAAAGGC
>DATLYT010000216.1:0-19223 GCA_035574455.1 Bacteroidota bacterium | reverse complement strand
CACTCCGTACATACCTTCGTCTGGCTGAGTACCGCATCCTCCGCCCATGGTGGTGGCGAACGGTGTTGTTGGAGCGGGTGAACAAGATGAGCGATGAAGAATTCCGTCGGCTCTTTCCCTTTGGCGGATCGAGCGATGACTGGCTGGCGGAATTCCACCAACGCGTGCGGCTGCGCTTCTTCTTTCATCCGCGCAATCAAAAGGATTTCTTCCTTCAACTTCTCACACAAACGGAACCGTACGAGCAGATCCTCAGCGAAGCGGACGATGTCGTTGCTAACCGTTTCGAGGCGCTTGGTTCAGGCAAGGTTGAGCTTGGCTGGCCAATCGACTGGCAGCGCGATTTCAAGAGCGGTAAGGTCTGGCCGCTTGCTCCATCCTGGAACATCGACATTCTCGACCTCGACAATCCTTCCGACGTAAAAGTGCCGTGGGAATTGAGTCGCTTCCATCAGGTTTGGTGGCTCGGAAAGGCGTACTGGCTGACGCGCAACGAGCGGTATGCTGAGAAATTCCGCGAGCTCGTCGAGGATTGGATACGCCATAATCCTCCGGGCAAGGGAATACACTGGCACACGGCTATGGAGGTTGCCATCCGCGCCTGCAACTGGATTGCCGGCTACTATTTCTTCTGTGAGTCAAAGTCCATCACACCGGAATTCTGGCTGAAGTTTCTCAAAAGTTTACACTCGCACGGAGTATTCATCCGGAATCATCTTGAGTACGCTTGGCGCAACGGTAATCATCTGCTTTCCGGTCTTGTTGGGCTTGTTTTCCTCGGCGTTCTGTTTCGGGATATGCGTGAAGGCCGGGCATGGTTTGAACAGAGCATCCGTGCGCTCGCTGAAGAAATGGAGACACAGGTGTATCCCGACGGCGTTAATTACGAGAAGTCCATCAGCTATCATCGGCTCGTGCTCGAACTTTTTTCCACTGCGACAATCCTCTGTCAGCGCAACGGCATCCACTTCGGAAAGAGTTACATGTGCAGGCTCGAGCGGATGGTTGAGTTTGTGCAGCACTACACCAGGCCGGACGGGTCAGTACCGCTGGTGGGCGATGCGGACGATGGACGACTCTTTCGGTATTGCATGAATGACGATCTGAACGACCACAGGCACACACTCTCGGTAGGGGCTATCTTGTTTGAGCGGAGCGATTTCAAACACGCGGCGGGCCGTTTTTCACAAGACGCGCTCTGGCTGTTTGGCGGGGAGGGATTTGAGAAGTTTCAACTCTTGCGGGCTGAACCAAGGCCGGTTAATTCACGGACATTTCCCGACGGCGGTTTTTCCGTTGCGAGGAGCGAAAGTGCACACCTGTTCGTCGATGTTGGGGATATCGGGATGCGTGGGCGCGGCGGGCATGGCCACAACGATACGCTGAGCTTCGAGTTCTGGGCAAACGGTGAGTCGTTGATTGTGGATTCCGGCACCTATGCCTACACGTTCGACGTCAAGGCGCGGCAAGAATTCCGCAGCACCCGCGCACACAACACAGTAATGGTAGATGAAAAAGAGCAAGCGGAGTTTGCAGGATTGTGGAGTATCAAGGATGACCGAACGCAGCCGCGTGTTCTGAAATGGGAGACGGAAGAGCAGAGCGATTGCCTCATTGCCGAGCATCATGCGTATCGTCCGATCGTTCATCGGCGGGAGTTTCGGTTGGACAAGAGTAAGGCCCAACTCACCATTCGCGATGAAATCCTAGGGGAGGGGGAACACACCGTCGAGAGTTTCTTCCATGTAGCACCCGGGTTCCGATTGGAGCAAGCAGATCCCCGGCGCGTGAAAGTACACGGTGAACGGGGAAACGCTGTTGTGGAGATTTCGACCGGTACGGTGGAGATCATCGACAGCTGGTTTTCGCCGCGCTACGGGGTGAAGCAGCGAAACCAGTCCATCCGCATCTCTCTAAAGCAATCGTTGCCGGTTACAATCACGGTAACGATCTTACCGTCCCGCTGATTTTCCTGCCGCCACCAGCGCTCCCACGTAGCAGACTACACCAAAAGAAAAAATATCGTACCGATATGGCTGCGGCATCTGGAAGCGGAGCGTCGCGTCAAAATCCCACACGAATGTAAACAGAATAACCGCTGTGCCGAGAATCGCGAGCGCCCATGCAAGCCTGCCGGGTTTGAATACAGCACCTGAGGATTCCCTCCGAAGAATCATCAGCCCTGAGGCGATCAGCAGAAAAGAAATAACAACCGGAGCAAGAACAGGACCGATCCACGGAACGGGGATGAGAAACAGCACATCCCAGTCGAAAAGCGATGCAGGCCAATCGAGTGTCACCTTGAGCCAGACGTAGTAGAAGATATCCCACACTCCGAACGCGATGGCGAAGAAGGCAAAGCGGCTCCAGCGCGTGGTGCCGGCGAGGATTCCCACCGCGGCGAGCATCACGATGGTGGACAGCTCACGGGCGAGCTCAACGGGAAGGTGGGAGGGAGAAATGAGTTTCAGAGGGAAGGAAAAGCCTTCCGGATAGTAGATGGAGCGGAGGTACACAACGATGGCTGCTTCGACGAAGGCGAAAGAGATGGAGAAGAGGGAAACGAGAAAAATCTTTCTCGCCATTGTGATTACAATAGGTTTTTGAAGTCATTAACTGTTTCAGCAACAATTCTCAACACTTGCTCCATAGTTTGAGATTGCCCAGATAAATGATCCCACAATTCTGATGCGATTAGAATCTCCTCAGGGGCAAAGAATTTCTTGAACTCAATCAGATAATCCATAAAGCGCGTTTTGTCATAACCCGTTGGGGTATCGGAAGTCGGATCGAAAGGAAAGCCAACAAAAAATCGAATTGTTTTTCTGGGGTGAAGTCGTTTTAATGCAGCTTTCGCGTGAAGTATTTTCTCCTTTTCACCTCTACCTTCACCAGAATTTGGCCGGACAGATTTAATCTCGATACATTTTACTTCTGTCGAGGTCTCTATGTAAACATCCGCTGTAAAACCCAGAGCACGCTGAAGTCTTCCGTTCAATACGGTCGTCGAAAATAACTCCCTTTCCTCTTCAAGTGGATTTGGGACGCGGTCTCCACTTTTCAGAGCTACCATAATTGAATTAATAAGGGCTGCCTGCGAGTGCGTTATTCTTAGAGTATCAGCTCCTGTGAACTTTCTCTTGTATCCTCCAGACAAAATATGTGCGATATGTTCATACCCGGTGCCAAGTGAGGTGTTTAAACCATGCATCCAGCTCGCCAAGGCGACTAAGTATGGCATTGGAACATTAACAACGCTCAGTTCCCTAGAAAAGGCTTCCAGAAAAGATTCATGAAATGGAGCATTTCTGTTGTTTCTAAAATTCCTGGGAAACTTCTCTAAGCGATTTTCTAAGATACCTTTTACCACCTCTCGAATCCGCGAAGCGGCATCATTGGAAAGGGGCATATTTAAGGATCCTTCTTCATCCAAAAAATAGTTTCTTGGTATGGGTCATCACCCTTTTCAGTCCGCTTTGTTACTGCCCGGTGAAATTCATCTACGATCTTCATCCCGCTTTTCTTAGCAATTTCAGGGTATAGCTTAAACTTATCGTTTGCCACCACGAAGATGTTTGCGGTTTCCTTAAGATGAGGAAGAATGTTTTTGAATACTTGCGATATTCCATCAACGTAGTCTAACTGCGCACTAAAAGATTTCCCCTTGCGTTTGGGACCTATCTCGAGTTCATCCTTTCTCTTGATTCCAAACAACTCGTATGCGTAGATATGCTGATCATGGTAGTCAATCTGACCCACGTATGGTGGAGATGTAAATATCCCATCGAATTTAACTCTTGGCGCTGCCTTTCGAAGGTCGATTGTTCTTGAATCGCCTTGCAGTACGATAATTTTCTTATCTGATCGAAGTTTATCGAACTGCTCGATCCTTCTGATCGTATCTTCACTATAAGCATGGATCTTTGTTATGCAGTTGTCAATCGGCTTGCACATTCGTTTGTGTTTTTCACACCAATATTCCACACCTACAGGGAGGGGAGCTTTCGGCGTCGCAAGATCGTTATGCGGAATCAGCCGTGAGGATCGAACTGCGCGACTCAGTAAAACTCTGAGCAAGTCCTTGTACTCATACTTGCCTTTGGTAATAAGACGTCGATAGTACAGCATCTCAAGCAAGGCGCGCGGTGCAAACCATGAGCGTAAGTATTCACTTTTGCATTCAGCAAGTAAGCTCTCTTTGAGCTTTTCAAACTCGTCGTCGGGAAAAAGAGGAGCATCGTCCATTTTCAAGAGACGCTTACTGAACAGCGTAGTGCGTTTCTCCGCGTCTAATACCTCAAAGCGGGCTTTTTCTAAGTCATATTTTTGAGTTTTTACCAGAGCTATACGGCAGTTGAATTCAGAGATGTCAATCCCGACAGTGTTCATTTTAAGTTCGTTGCCAACGACAAGTGTTGTTCCGCTTCCCATGAAGGGATCAAGAATCCAATCCGATTCCTTGAAGTAACGCGCAAGAAACCATTCGACTAATTGGGGGATAAATTTTCCGAGGTAGGGGTGGAGTCGGTGGACATGCTTTGTTCGTTCTCTTTCCGGGACATCGTAAAAACCCAGCTCAGGATGAAGACCTGCATGATGATGTTTGTCCATCCCCTTTCTCATGAGGTCGAGGAAAGTCTTGATTTCCCTCAATGATACTCGTAGCTCACCGTTAACGGCCCGTGCTATTTGCTTACCCTCAGGATTGTACCGCGATATTTTGCCCTGTGAAAGGTAATAGCGGATGTTGGCAGCCGTCTTATTGAAGACACTAGCCGCTTCCTCAACAGTCACAAGGTCGCCGGCGATGTAAGCATCTTCAGGCTCTTGTACGGCTTTGGACCTTTTACGAGATGGTTTGTAGCGCATGGGGTGAACCAATGTACAAAACTCATGACAAAAAAACCGCTTCGAAATTCAAAGCGGCTCTCTACAATTTAAGTGTTTTACCCGCTCACCTCTGCTCCCCACCGCTCTGTCTCATCCCATCGGCATCGTGATGGTGAACGTCGTGCCTTTGCCTTCGGTCGACTGCACGGCAACCCTGCATGTCGATCATCCGTTTTGCTAATACCAGACTCAACCCAACGCCCTTTTCTTGCACGATCTTTACGAACGGTTCAAGGGTCGTATCGAGAAACGCCGCCGGTATCCAGCTGCCGTTGAGAGACGAATGACGCCATCCGGCGGCACATAGTCGGCGGAGTAGTTGATGATGTTGATGAGGGCGCGGGCAAACCGGTCATCATCGAAGCGAGCTGCTCTGGAAGCCGATCCACCGCGTCCAACCTTGTTCCCTTCTGTTCCAAGGGAGAGATAGTGCAAAAATAAGGTAGGGACACGTCATGCCGTGTCCCTACCAGAAAACGGATCAACGAAGCCGTTAATTACTGCCTGCGGGGCGGAGGCGTTCCTGCATGGGCTTGCGGGGGAATTTACCGTCGCGCATTGCCGCGTTATACGCAAACGCCGCCATGATGACCGACGCCTGTTTGACATCCTCCTCCTGAACGCGGTCCCACACGTCCATGTTCGAGTGATGCGTACGAGTGTCGTACTCGACCGGATCCTGAATGAACTGGAAGCCGGGGAGGCCGACTGCGTCGAAGGCAAGGTGGTCGGTGCCGCTGGTATTGTTGAGCGTTAGCGTTGCAGCGCCCATCGAGACGAACGGCGCAAGCCACGCGCGGAAGATCGGTCGCGCAGCTTCGTTACCCTGCATGTAGACGCCGCGGACTTTTCCGGTGCCATTGTCGTTGTTGAAGTAGACGGAGAATTTCTCGTAGGCCGGCTTTGTTTTCATCTCGCCGCCTGTGCCGCCGCGAGGTTGCTGGCCGCCTTCAAACTCGGCGAACGTTTTAGCGACGTATGCACGCGAGCCTAACAAGCCCTGCTCTTCACCGCCCCAGAGTCCGATGCGGATGGTTCTGCGCGGCTTGAGTCCGAGCGTTTGGAGAATTCTTACCGCCTCCATGCAAACAGCTGAGCCGGTTGCGTTGTCCGTTGCTCCTGTCCCGGAATGCCACGAGTCGAAGTGTGCACCGATCATGACGATCTCATTCTTCAAATCGGTGCCCGGAATTTCCGCAATGATGTTGAAGCCGGAATCAGCTTTCGTAAACTCGACTTCAAGCTCCATCTCCATCTTGAGCTTTTGTCCCCTCTGAATCATTCGCACCATTCTATTATAATGCTCGGCGGCTACGGAAACTTGGGGAATAAATTTTGGTGCTTTCTCGTGATATACGCTAACCCGTTGTTCCGGCGGTGTACTGGCGGGGTATACAGAACTTGCCTGTTGGACGAAAATCGTTCCGCCATCTCCGCGACCGGCGTCGAGGGCAGCGATCGCTCCTTCACTCTGGGCGAACTCTAATTTTCGAGCAGTCATTTGTGGCCCCGCGAAACTCGCCACCATCCTTCGGATTGCCGCTTCATCTGCCTCGGGCATGAATTGCTTGATCAAGACACGGAGCGTCGAGTCACGTTGCGGTGCGGGGAGTGCCATCACCTGCGCCATATTCGGCATTCGCATCGGCTGTCGCTGTCCTGCTCCGGCTGGCGTGTCCGCGTTGGCCATGCGCAAAAGAATGGAGTCAGGAAATCGCACGGCCTCCGGTGTAAAATGTGCTTGCAGTTGTCGCGGGTCGCTCACAAGCACGAACTTGCCTTTCAACCGACCCTTGTATTTCTGGAGCTCCTCCTCGTTCTTGGCGTCGAGGTAAACGACATCACCGCTTACTCTGCCTTTCACTCCCTGCGTCCACGCTTTTGGGTACGCGATGAGGGGAAATACACGAGGTGCGGTGACGCTTGCCGAGAATCGTTTGAGAGTCCACCCTCGTCCAAACGGTCCCCATTTGTCGAAGTACACATTCTGCAATCCCCACTCTCTCAATTTCGCTGCAGCCCACTCGGCGGCTTGAGCGTACTCAGGTGAGTTCGTGAGACGTGGGCCGTGGACGTCGGTTAGCCAGCTCAGGAGCTCCATCACCTGGGAGCGGTTCATGCCTTCGTCCTTGATTTTGTTCACGGCCGCGGTGTCGAACTTCTCCACCATCTGCGCAGGGGCTAAGGCGGTAATGACCATTACCGACACGATGAGGAAAAAGACGAAACGTTTTGCGACGATGTTCATCAGAGGTCTCCTTAAATGTTGTGAAGTGAAATCGTGGTGAGTCTGTCTGTTCGATTCCGCTCTCTGGTTCCTCGAATTCCGCTTCGAAAGTAGAGTCCGGAAAGCAGAAAATCCCATATAGCGGGATGAATTACTTTTTGCGGTACTCTGCAACCTCGGGGGTGCAAAGAAGGTAAGAAGCAATAAGGATGATTCAAAGTGTTAACCCGAACGTTAGAATACTTTAGGGCACTGAGCATTAGACGGAAACAGCAGAGAGAAGTTGCAGGGTAGGGAACACACCGCTCACGGTACAGGCGCAGCTTGACAAAAGTTGTAAAAAGATGTACCATCGCAGCAGAAAATAACGAGATTTTCTACCGGAGACGTAACAAACCGAATATTATCCACCGTCCCCCTTCTGGAACAGTCTGGAATGGCCGAACGGGTTTTTTCCTTCGAGAAGTACGCATCACGCGCGAAGGAAATTTTCTCACTCAGAGCTTGTTCAGCCGGGGGCAAGACTGCATATTTCGATGATGATCCACCGCTTACCAGAAATAGTTGCAGGTACGGTACTTGGAATCTTGTCGCTTGGACTTGCGACCGCGGGACGTCTTGAGTCGGCTGGAGAGCGGCAGAAAGGTGTTTCCCCTCGTGAACGGATTTTGGTGCTCTTCCTCCAGGCAGAGGCTCCTTCAGTGGAGGTCTGGTTTTCTTCGAGAGAAAAAACTCTGCCAATAAAAGTTGATATTCCGGCGGGAGTTGGAACGTATGAGATTTCCGTACCCACTACGGCAACCGAGTTCCGGGTCAAATATGATCGGGCAGTCAGCGCGTCGGAAGTTCTTCCGAAAAAGAACGGTATAGTACGTTATGAAGTCGTTCTCGAGCAGGTCAACGAGGGAGGATTCTGGGAAACACTTGGCATCAAGACTAAGAGAATAACCATTAGGCTGAAAAAGCTTAAGGCGTGAGTAGCTTGTCCGAGATGCCTGAAATATTATTTTTGCAAACCAGCCCGCCTCGATTGTTGTTGAGGATGGTCGCTTTGCGAGCTACTCAGAAGTCTCTTGTACATTGCTCAGAAAGGCAACGCTTGTCATTTCTGTAACCGGAGAGAACAAAAAATCCCAACGGAGTTGGGATTGAGCAAGGGTGTCTCAAATCGAGATTCTCAATTTATGCGCGTCACGCTTGTCCAACGTTTCTCTGTTTCATTGTACTGAGCAATAACCTGCACCGGGTTCTCGCCATCCCATCCCTCCACGGAACCGAATCCCTGCATCAAGATCCAATCCGAACCGACTGTGAGAGAAATACGCACTCGATCGGTATTGAGAAGAATATCATCCGGTGTAAAGCCGTCGAAAGAGCCTTCGCCGCCAGCAAGACTTCGGGGCTTGAGGGCGTATTGCTTCGCCGCGCCGACGATCGTATTCATCTGCTGCATGATCAGATCGACTTCGTTGGACTGATTGTTGGCGCTCATGTACCGCAATCCGGCGGACACACTTAAGCCAACCAAGAGAGCAATCAGAACGATGATGATGAGTTGTTGTTGTCCCATGGACAGTTCCTCTTGTTACTGGAGAACCAGGCCGGAGCGGCCAAGCTCACCCAAGAGCGCAGACGATTGCTTTCCGTACACCGATAACATCCACACCTTTTCCTTGTTTTGTTGGGCGCTGTAGCGGGCAAGGTTTGTAATGATGCCGATTCGTTCTTCACGAGATTTGCTGTTCCACGGTTTCTCATAGACGACTAACCGTGCACTGGTGGGGTCGAACGAGTCTACTAATCCCTCTGCTTGCAGGCGCCGGACAACGACATCAGTCTGAGAAATGTTCTCGGGAAAAGAAATACGGTTTGTGATACGGATATAGTCGTAGATTAAGTACGAAAAACCCACCAAGCAAAGCGAGGAGAGAGCGATGATGATAATTTTTTGTCGACGGGCTTCGGCTTCTGCGTCTTCAACCCGCGTGACTTTCAAAACAGCCATGAACTCAGCTCCAACTTAGTTTCCCCATTGGGCAGGAGTGGTTGTAGGTGTATCGACGACGAACACTCGCGAAATACCATGCGTCGTTCGGCTTGCATACCGAAGAACGGTCGGGAGGCAGGATGAATGTACTTTCTCTTTCCGACAAACGCAAATGCCAAAGATCAGCTGAAATTTAGCTTAAAAAAAATCTCTGCGCCCAGCGAAGGTGGCTATCATCATTGAACTACCGATATGTTGCTTATTTACAAAAATTTTGCTGTTTCTCAAAGGCACCGCCGCAAAGGAATGCTTTGTTTGACCTTCATCGCATCTCGTTGCGTCTATTATGAAAACCGGTCATTACATTAATGTCCTCAAGTTGAGCGCCCCAGAAAGGGCGATGATGATTGATGTTCATTGCCGTTGCCATCGACTCAAAGTCGGCGACTTTACTGGATCGCGAAACCCCACTATGCGGGGTTTTTCTCCTTGAAAACGTTAGTTTGGTCGGGACCCCAACTAACGTTTCCTGGCTCAACAGAAGTTTGCGCGAAACTACGGAAATCCTCTCGCGCTTGAATCCTGCCTCCCCATCCCGTATTTTGTCTGTGTAACCTTTGATAAGGAAACTTCAAACGCTAAACCGGTCTTTATGTTTTGGCTTCAAATCGTCAGTAACTTTCTGAAAATCCTCCGCGCGGGACAGACGCCGCGGCAGATCGCGGGCGGATTTGCGCTTGGGTCGATCGTCGGTCTCTCTCCGATGTTCACGTTGCAGGGACTCGTCGTTTGGCTTCTCATCCTGATCTTCAACGTTAATCTCTCCGCCGCGCTTCTTTCCTTTACGCTCTTCAGCATTTTCGCGTATCTGCTCGACCCCGTTTTTCACTGGCTTGGCTATCAAATCCTGGTCAATATCGACCAGCTCAAGGATCTCTGGACGTTGTTATACAACGCTCCCATCGCTCCTCTCACGCGTTTCAATAACACGGTGGTAATGGGAAGCCTTCTTGCTGCAATCGTTCTTTGCGTACCGGTCTACTTCGGGATGAGGCAATTTGTGGTTGCCTACCGTGCCACCATTGGCGCAAAGGTGGAGCAATGGAAAATCTACCAGATTGTCAGCAAGAGCGCGATTGTCCGATGGTACAATCGGATCAAGAATTTTGGTGAGGGATAGAGAAATTCCCGCGAATCATCGCGAATAACACAAATATTGAAGAGCAGAATGGCGGAGCTATTGTTAAAGGACGAGATTTACACCCTCGTCGGCGCGGCGATGGAAGTGTACAACGTCCTGGGAAATGGATTTTTGGAAGTAGTTTATCAGGAAGCGTATGAAATCGAGTTAAGTGAACGTGCGGTTCCCTTTCGTGCACAGGTTCCACTGAGAATTCACTATAAGGATCGAATACTCAAAAAAGAATACAAAGCTGACATTATCGCATTTGAGAAGGTTGTGGTAGAATTGAAAGCGCAGGAAAGGCTCACGAAGGCCGACGAGTCACAGCTCTTAAATTATTTGAACGCAACGAAACTGCAGGTCGGACTCATAATCAATTTTGGGGCGGCAAAGGAATTAGAGTGGAAAAGGATGGTGTTAACAAAATACATTGTGCCCGTGAATCAACACGAAAGGAAATGAGGGTGATGCATTGTACACTGTTGTTGATTTATGCTTTTTCTTTCATTCGTGCAGATTCGCGGAGATTCGTGGGAAATAACTCGTGATTCGGAAAAGATTCGTCTATATCGTTCTCATTCCACTCGTGATCTTGGGCATTATCACGTACCTGTTTATCGATACGTGGATTGAGACAGGTCTTGAGGCTGCCGGCGAAGCTTTCGTCGGAGCAAAGGTCGAGATTGACGGCCTGCGACTTACCTTGTCGCCGATCGCTCTTGAATTTGCGCGCATGCAGGTGGCAAATCCTAAGGACCCGTGGAACAATATCTTCGAAACGGGTAGAGTGCGCGCCGCACTGGATTTCGGCCAACTGCTTCGAGGGAAGTACATTGTGGAGACGGTAGAGGTGAACGAACTGATTCTCGGAACGAAGCGGGCGACCGATGGTTCGCTTCCCCAAAAGCCCAAAGAGCCGGACGCTGATCAAGAACCCTCCCTGATTCAGCAAGCGAGCAGCGTGGTTGTGCAACAGGCTCGGCAAGCTCCGGTGTTCGACCTTGAAAAGATCAAGCGGGAATTCAAAATCGACAGCCTGCTCAACGTCCACAACCTTCGCTCCGTTCAACACATCGACACATTGAAATTGCGCGTGCAGCAGGCGTACGACGAATGGAAAGCAACGCTGGCCGACATCGAAAAATCCAAACACAAGCTCAGCGAGATTGAAGCGAACGTCAAAGCTATCAACCTCAATGAACTCAAAACAATCGACCAGTTCATTGCGGCGGCGAACAACGCGAACAATGCCTACAAAGCCATCAACGATCTTAATGAGACCTTTAAGACGCGCCGCGCGTCAATTACGACACAAGTCAATACCCTCGCCGCGTCGGTCGATGTCATTGATGACCTTGCCCGGCAAGACTACGAATGGTTGAAGAGTCTCGCCCGTTTGCCCGACCTCAGCATGAAGGGGCTTGCAAATCTGCTTGTCGGTAAACAGCTCCTCGACGAAGTCAATTATTATCTCGGCTGGATTGACTATGCTCGAAACACCATCCCGCGATACATCCCTCGGCCCGACTATGAAAAGCCCCCGCGGTTTGAGGGACAGGACATCCATTTCCCGACCGAGCGGAGCTATCCAAAGCTCTGGATCAAGAAAATTCTGATTTCGGGCGGAGAGGATAAAGCGCAGCGGGAGAATTATTTCTATGCAAAAGGGGAAGCAAACGACATCTCCAGCGACCAGCGCGTCACGGGAAAACCGCTAACCATCGAGCTTGAAGCGACGAAGGGCGGAGGGAGATCATTCTCACTCTCGATGCTGTTTGACCGGAGGCAGCCAGAGCCGCTCGACCGATATCGCGCGAAGGCGGCAGGCATTCCACTGGGTGATATCGAGTTAGGGCGCTCGGATTTTCTCCCCGCAACAATCAGCCAGTCCAAATTCAGCGTGGATGTTCTTGTGAATGTTCCCGGGCAGGTCTTTGAGGCAAATGTCGGTATGAAGTTTGACGATATTGCGCTGGTGTTTGAGCGTGCACCGAAGAACGATGTTGAGCGGATTGTGCGCGATGTCTTGGCAGGGGTCAAGGGCTTTTACCTCGGCTTGAGGCTCTGGAACACCAAGGGGACATTTGATGTCGCGTTCACGACGGACTTAGACGACCAGCTTGCTGCACGCACGAAGAAGGTCATCGGCGACGAGATTGTGCGGCTCCAGAACGAGCTTCGGGCAAAGGTCAACCAGCGTATCGCAGAAAAGCGGCAAGAATTTGAACAGCTCTTCAATCAGAGGAAAGAAGAGGTGCTTGCGCGAGTGAAGCAGTATGAAAATCTCGTGAACGAGAAGCTCGCGCTCGCCGAAAACAAAAAGAAAGAGTTGGAGATGCGGATTGAGGAGGAAAAGAGGAAGCAAGCAGAGGGAGCGAAGAAGAAGTTAGAAGATGCACTACGGGGGCTTATAAAAAAACAGTAATGTTGGATACAGGGATGATGGAGATTTTTCGATCAATGATCATGAACCGGTTTCTTGCCTCTTTCCACTTGCTCTAAAGAAGGGGATATGGTACATTCTTACCGTCATCATTCTTTTGTCAACAGCCGAATGGCATGAAAAAACTCTCCCTCCACGTCTTAGGCGAAACGTTTGCCATCAATAAGCTCGCCCAGTTTGCCGAGCTTCCCTCCATCTTTGCCAAAGGCGAAATGTGTTTCATGATGCGGACGGACGAGGAGTTTACGATCATCTGTCCGGATTTTATGGCGCCGAACAATGTTCAGTCCGAAACCGGCTGGAAATGCATCAAGGTGGACGGCCAGCAAAATCTGAAGGAAGTCGGTGTTCTCGAATCGATCACCCATCCGCTCGCCGAAGCGAATGTGCCGCTCTTGGCCATTAGCACATACAACACCGACTACGTTTTTGTGATGGAAGAAAATCTTGTCACCGCCGTGCAAGCGTTACAAAAGGCAGGGCATCAGTTTGTTCATGGCGAGTAATGGGAATGAAGGGGAGCGGGGTGCCAAGGAGATACATTTCAGCGTTGGAACCTTCTTTTGAGTCTGCAACCCTCATTTCATCCTTCCTTTCAGTGTCTCTGTAACATCCCGCAACGAAATCCCGCGATCCGCGAACAAAACGAGAAGGTGATACAGTAAATCCGCGGCTTCCTGTTTCAAGGCCGACCGGTCTTGCTGGAGCGAAGCGACGATCACTTCCACCGCTTCTTCACCCACCTTTTGGGAAATGTATGGCGTGCCGCGAGCAAAGAGTGTTGCCGTGTAGGAATCGTTCGGCATCTCGTGTTTTCGCTGGTGTATCGTTTGCTCGAGCAGAGCAAGCGTCTCTTCGCTTTTTTTCTCTCCGAAGCAGGTGTAGTTCCCCGTGTGGCAGGTCGGTCCGGCCGGCTTCGCCTGGAGCAGTAACGCGTCGCCATCGCAATCTGCTGCAGCAGAGATGAGCTGAAGCGTGTTGCCCGACGTTTCTCCCTTCTGCCAGAGCCGTTGTTTGGTACGACTCCAGAAGGTAATCTTCTTCTCGTCCAGAGTTTTTTGAACGGCTTCGCGATTCATAAAGCCTACCATCAACACTTGCCGTGTCTCGGCATCTTGGACAATGGCAGGAACTAAACCGTTCAGTTTGCTGAAATTTAATTGATCAATCATCATCGCACGGGAATGGTTTGTTGTCGGAGATACTCTTTGAGTTCGAGAATCGTTATCTGTCGGAAATGAAACAGCGATGCAGCGAGCACGGCATCAGCCCGTCCGGATGTGAGTGCCTCTTTGAAATGTGCCAACATCCCAGCGCCACCCGAGGCAATGACCGGAACGGAGACACGCTCGGAAATCCGCTGCAGGAGTTCAACGTCATAGCCTTCCTGCGTTCCATCGCGATCCATGGACGTCATCAGCAGTTCTCCCGCTCCGCGCTGAACAACCTCCTCTGCCCACTCCAGTGCATCACGACCGGTGTTCTCTCTACCTCCTCTGATCCAGACCGTCCAGCCGCCGTTTGCTCGTTTGACATCGATGGCCGCGACGATGGACTGCGACCCGATGTGCTCTGCAGTTTCGTTCAGCAATTCAGGGCGTTGCACGATGGCGGTGTTGAGCGACACTTTGTCTGCTCCGGCATCGAGCACGCGCCGGATATCTTCGATTGAGCTGATTCCCCCTCCCACTGTAAAGGGGATCTGAATCGCCTCTGCCACCCGTTCCACGAACTCCACCAGTGTTTTCCGCCGCTCGTGCGATGCAGTGATGTCCAAAAACACCAATTCATCTGCACCTTCGTCGGAATACCGCGCGGCCAACTCTACCGGGTCACCGGCGTCGCGCAAATTCTCAAAGTTCGTTCCCTTTACTGTCCGGCCGTTGTGAACGTCGAGACAGGGAATAATCCGTTTCGTCAGCATGGCCTGTTAGTGTGAGGCAATAAATTGTTGCAAAGCCGTCAGCTCGATCTTCCCTTCGTACAAAGCTTTGCCGACAACGACGCCGGAGACACCAGCCTTCGTAAGCATTTCAATATCCTGCAGAGAGGAAACCCCGCCACTTGCAATCAACTCGATGGAGCTGAAGAATTGGCGAATCTCTTTGTATAGGTCGATGTTCGGCCCTTCGAGCATTCCGTCCCGGTCAATGTCGGTGCAAATGAATGTTGTGGCGCCGGCGTTCACCATGTCGAGCAGAAACGTGTTCGGCGAGTACTCCGCCTGTTCTTGCCATCCGCTGTGGGCGATTGTACCTTTCTGAACGTCGAGCGCGATGGCGATGCGCCGCGATCCTACATCCTGAATCCATTTCTTCACCAGCGAGGGAAGCGTAACAGCGATGCTTCCAACAACAACCCGATCTGCCCCTATCTGCAACAGCTTCTGCATATCGCCGTTCGACCGCACGCCGCCCCCGACCTCCGCTTTCAAGCCGGGCAGGGCGAGAATCTGTTCCAGCGATTTCCAGTTTGTAACTTGTCCCTGCTTTGCTCCATCCAAATCCACAATATGGAGGTAGTTGAAGCCGGCATCGCGAAACGATCGAGCAACGTCCACAGGAGACTCGGAGTACACCGTTTGGTCGCGGAATTGTCCCTGACGCAACCGAACACATTTCCCCTGGTAGATATCGATTGCAGGAATAATCAGCATCGCTCGACGAAATTGCGAAGAAGGTGAAGTCCCGCCGCTCCCGATTTTTCCGGGTGGAACTGGACGCCGTAGAAATTATCTTTCTGCACCGCGGACGAGAACAGCGCACCATATTCCGTAACGCCGATTGTCTCTGGAAGCTGAGGTGCGTAGTACGAATGCACAAAGTAGAAAAAAGCATTCTGCTGTATGCTGGCAAAGAGAGGGCTGCCGTTCTGTATGGTCACCTGATTCCATCCCATGTGGGGTACCTTGAGTTGAGCGGGGTTGAACCGTACGATTTTCCCTGGCAGAATGCCTAAACACGCCGTTTCCCGCTCTGCCGTCTCTTCGAACAGTAACTGCATTCCTAAGCAAATACCCAAAAACGGGACGCGCACATCTTTAAGCCATTCGATCAAGCCTGAGCGGTTGAGCGATTTCATTGCCATGCGCGCCTCTCCAACGCCCGGCAGAATGAGCTTTGTTGCTGTTTTCAGTTCGCGAACATCGTTCGAGACGAAAAAGTCAATGCCAAGCCGCTTCAACGCGTTGCCGACGGAACGAATATTCCCGGCTCCATAATCGATAATGCCGATCATAGGGTCCCTTTCGTTGAGGGGAGTACAGAAAGAGCGCGCCGGTCTTGTGCTGTGGCTTGCTTGAGGGCGCGGGCTACCGATTTGAAGATCGCTTCTACCTTGTGGTGGTCGTTACGTCCTTCCACACGAATGTGGAGGTTGGCGCGCAAGCCATCGGCAAAGGCGCGGAAAAAATCCTCGACAAGCTCTGTTGGCAGTTCACCGACGTTCTCTCGCTCGAATTTACCTTGGAAAGCAAGATATGGCCGCCCGCCGAGATCCAAAGCAACCTGGGCAAGCGATTCATCCATCGGAAGGAGAAACCCGTAGCGCTCGATGCCCCGCTTGTCTCCAAGCGCTGTTCGAATCGCTTCCCCTAATGCGAGGCCTGTATCTTCAACCGTGTGATGTTCATCGACAGACAGGTCGCCCCTGACGTTAATCCTCATGTCAATGAGCGAGTGCTTGGAGAGCTGCGCGAGCATGTGGTCAAAGAAGCCAATGCCAGTCTGAATTTCATATGAGCCTGTGCCGTCCAATACCACTTCGATGGCGATGTCTGTTTCCGTCGTTGTGCGCCGGAGTTGCGCTGACCGAAGCGATTGGAGAATGTAGCGACACGCGCTTAAGAAATCTCGAGCGACAAAATCTGCAGCAGTCTCGACGCTTTGCGTCAAACGAATTGCCTTGCAACCGATGTTTCGAGCAAGCTGCACATCGGTCTCTCGGTCTCCGATGACGAAGGATTTTGCGAGGTCGAGAGCATTCGTCTTTAAATAATCCCTGAGCAGTCCGACCTTCGGCTTCCGGCAGTCGCAGTGGTCTTCCGGCGTGTGGGGGCAGATGAAGATCGCCGAAAACAAAATGCCTTCGCCCGCCAGAGTTGTGAGCAGTTTGTGTTGTGGCTTTTCGAAAGCCGCGGTTGGAAACGCAGGAGTCCCAAGTCGATCTTGATTTGTTACCATGACGAACTCGAATCCCGCATCCCGCAGCCGTCGTAGTCCCTCGAAAATTCCCGGCAGGAATTCAAGTTTCTCCAGCGAATCCACCTGCTCATCCGGCGGCTCGACGATGAGCGTCCCGTCTCGGTCTAAGAAGATCACTCGTTTCATGCTGCAAGCTCGCTCAGTGTTGTGAGAAGAAGGTTGTTCTGCTCTCGGGTGCCGACGGTGATGCGGAGGCAGTTTTCTAACATTGGTTCCGAGCTACGATCTCGTACGATGATGCCGCGCCGCGCAAGCTCACGGTAAAGTGTTTTTGCCTCGCGGCAACGAACGAGAATGAAATTTGCCTGAGACGGATACACACGCTCGACAAGCCGGACTTTCGGCAACTCCCTGAGGAGCCGTTCGCGCTCACTGATGATCGTCCGGACAAAATTCTGCATCATCTCCGGTTGTTCAAGGGCCTTCAGGGCAAATGTGCTGGTGAGCGTGTTCACGTTGTAGGGCGCTTTCACGCTGAGAAGGTACGATACTACCGTCGGGTGAGCGATGGCGTAGCCGAGTCGTATCCCCGCTAATCCCCATGCCTTTGAAAGCGTACGTAGAACGACGAGATTGGGAACCTCTTTAACGAGCGGCGCGAGTGATACCGCTTCGGCGAAGTCGATGTACGCTTCATCAACGACAACAATGGAGTTGGTTGTCTTGCACAGCTCCAGAATATCTTCACGCTTCAACAGGTTTGCGGTGGGATTGTTCGGCGAGCAGCAGAACACCAGCTTTGTACGCGCATCCGCCGTAGAGCGAAGGGCGTTCAGGTCGAGTTGAAATTCCTCCGTCAGCAAGCAGGTGCGGACTTCGATGCCCTGAATATCTGCCGCTACGCGATACATCCCGTACGTGGGGGCAGCAATGATGATCGAGTCCTGCCCCGGCTCACAAAAGATGCGAATGAGAAGGTCAATGGCTTCATCCGATCCAACGCCGACGAACACATTTTCTGTCTGGACTCCTGTGAGTTCCGCCAGGCGCGATCGCAGCGTTTTCTGGAATGGGTCGGGATATCGGTTCAGTGCCGCGCTGTCGAACGGGACGACGCTGCCGAGCGGATTTTCGTTGGCGTCGAGGAGAATGCCCGATTCGAAATCATGCCGGGCGCTGCGATACGGTTTCAGCTCTCGGATATTTTTCCGCACGAACTGTTCAAGGGCAACGTTATCGATGGAAGGTATTGTCATCATACATGGTTCTCATAGATGCCGATAGCCGTGCGAGCGGCGACAGCACGTTTGTGGGCTTCAAGACCTTCCGCGGCGGCAAGCAACGTCAGCGTTGGAGCCAAGAGTTGCAAGCCCTCGCGGGAAATGGACTGGAACGTGACCGTCTTCTGAAAACTCTCGACCGAAATTCCACCCGTCCACTTTGCCGATCCTCCGGTGGGCAGGGTGTGATTGGTTCCCGAAGCATAGTCGCCTGCGGTAACGGGCGAGTACGGTCCGAGAAAAACCGAGCCGGCACTGCGGATTTGGGGAATGAGGCTCTCCGGCTCGCGAACATTGAGCAAAAGATGTTCAGGCGCGTAATCGTTGGCAAACCGGATAGCCTCATCGAGCGACGCCGTCAGGACCACGAAGCTGTTCTTGAGTGATTGCTCAATGATGTTGCGCCGGGGAAGATCTTTCTGAAGGCCGGCCAACGCTTCCTGGACACGCTGGGCAAGGAACGCACTTGGCGTTACCAACGCTACCTGCGCATCAGGATCATGCTCGGCCTGCGACAGCAGATCGGCAGCGACAACGGTCGCGTTGGCGTACTCATCGGCAATCACCAGTAACTCAGAAGGACCTGCCAGAAGGTCGATCGCCGCGCCTTCCGGATCGGTAGCGACAAACTGTTTTGCCGCAGCAACGTAACGATTACCGGGTCCAAAAATCTTATTGACCTTGGGGATGGATTCTGTCCCGTACGCCATCGCGGCAATTGCCTGTGCGCCACCAACGTTATAGATTTCTTTGATGCCGACAAGAGTGGCAGCGGCAAGAACGAGTGCATCGACCTTGCCGTTTTTTTGCGGGGGAGAGCAGAGCACAATCCTTGAGCATCCTGCAAGCATTGCGGGAATGCCGAGCATCAGTACCGTCGAAGGAAGTGGAGCTGATCCGGCGGGTACGTAGAACCCTACAGTTTCAATAGGTCGGTTCTCCTGCCAGCAGACAACGCCGGGGAGCGTTTCCACCTTACGGATCGTCCGAAGTTGGGAGCGGTGGAATTTCTCAATGTTCGCGGCTGCTGTGTTCAGTGCAGTAAGAGTTTCGTCTGACTGCCTCGCTCGT
>DATLYT010000215.1:0-3999 GCA_035574455.1 Bacteroidota bacterium | reverse complement strand
GACGAAGAATCTCGTCGACGTATTTTTAGAGTCAAAAGGCAGATTCCCCGCCTGAACGACGTTCCGTTGGAGGCGGGCAGGTTCGTCTCCGCCTTTGGCGGATCCTCAGAATGACATTCCTATTTCATTGTTCAGAAGTCTCATTTTCGGAGTTTGCGGATTTCGATATTCGAATTCACCGTCTCAAGGTAGATTTTTTCCCCGCCGCCGTTCAGCGTATAGATGGCGCGGATTTCCTCATCATCCTCGTTTGTTTCGTACTTGTCGTGCTTGAAATCCGACCGTACCTCGTAATTCTTCCGGCGACTCCAACGCCCCTCAACTCGAATCACGGCTTCAATCATCGCCCGGGCATTCTCGGGAATGCTCAACCGGATATCGCCGCCGGCCGTTTTCAGCTCGCTCGACCCCTTGCCGCTCGGAATCAACTCCGCCCGAATATCCCCACCCGCCGTCTTCGCCTCAATCGAACCGGTGATGTTCTCAAGCCGGATGTCCCCGCCGGCCGTCTTGGCAATTACCGTTCCGCTCGCCCCACGCAGCTCAATATCGCCACCCGCCGTCGAAAGCCGTGCATCGCCCGAAACTTTACCAACTTTGACATCGCCGCCAGAGGTCGAGAGCCTTGCCTCACCGCCCACATCGCCCACATCGATATCCCCGCCCGACGTGCTGGCATCCAGCCGCTTTCCCACACTTTCCACGCGAATATTTCCGCCCGAGGTGCTGACGGATGTTTCGCCATCGACGCGACGCAGCTCAATGTTGCCGCCGGAGGTGCGCAGCTTCACGTTACCTTTGATGTTCCCGACTTTAATATCGCCTCCACTGGTTCCCAGATCGACGGTGCCCGTGACATCGGCAAGGATGATCTCGCCTCCGGAGGTCGAGCCCTCAATCCGCCCGTTCAGCGCACCGGTAACTTCGAGATTGCCGCCGGATGTTTTCATGTTCACATTGAACTCCGAGGGCACATTAATCGTGAAATGCGCACCCCCATCCCAATTCCAACTTCGACTGCGTGGCCGAAACTCCACACGCACGGTATTGCCGGATTGCGTCATGATCAGCCGCTCGAGGTCGTCCGGGTCGATGCCATCCGCATTCACGAACACTTCGTTCTTGCTCCACGGCGTGATGGTGATATCTCCCGACCGCACGTTGACATCCAGCCGTCCACCTTTCTCTACCGTGAAAGATTTTGACCGTACACCATGCTCTTCCTGGCCATGCCTCTGTGCTACGGCAACGAAGCTCACTACGAACAGCAGCGCGAGGATTACTTTGATGGTCGATTTCATTGTTGAACCTCCTGAAGAACTGCCCGCGCACGCAGGCGAATGTAATTGTTGTTTTCGGATTCAGCCTTCTTGCGTAAGATTTCGAGCAATTTGTCGTCAGCGGATTTCAACTCGTCTTTCGATGCCGTGAGCAGGTTGATCGCATCAATTCGCATCCCTTCGTTCTTATCGTTCGCCAGAACGTGCAACAATCCCTGTTTGATGTCGTCATCAAAGGGTAATTTCATCAGCGCCTTGAGGGCTTCCCTTCGCACAGCCGGATTCTCGTCATGCTTCATCGCATTGATGAGCGCGTCTTTCACCTGTTGGTCTTTCTTCCCGAGCTCAATTTTCACCATCGGAGACGTGATAGCGCTGACGGCCCGCAACCGCACACCGGGATTCTCTTCGTCGGTGAGCGCTTTCACGAGAACGTTCTGAATGCCCGGATCATTTGGACTGCCCTTAACCTGTACCGGTGTGATAGCATCGAAGCTGAACTCGATTTCACCATCACTCGGGTCGGCATCCGTGAATTTGACGTTGGCGATCTGCGATTCGCCCCGTGTCAACTCTGTGTCACCGGACATGCTCTGTGCAATGCTGCCGTTTGTTGCCGGAGAACGAAACATCATATACCCGCCGAGGAAGCCGAGAGCAAGCATGAACGTACTACCGACGGCGACTCGTAGCGGAGGAGATGCGAGGCCGTCAATAAGTTGCGCAAGCTGCCGCCAAATAGAGACCTTGAGGCGTTCTCTCCGCAATGCAAAACGAAATTCCTGCCGCGCTTCCGTCAGCAGCTGGTCGGTCACCTCGACTCGCCTGACCTGAGCTACGGTCGTCTGAAACAACCGCATCTGTTCAAACTCTGCCCGGCATTCTGCACACGATTCCAAATGCTGGTCGAGCAACTGCCGCTCATCGTTGCTGAGCTCTTCGTAGAGAGCGAGCTCAATCCATTCACGATACGGTTGGTGATTCATTGCATGGCTCCTTTGAATCTCCTTCATGATGACTCTTCACCGCTTCCTATTTTCTACTCCTCTACAATCTGCTCTATTCAAACACTTCTCTAAGTTGTTCACGCATCCGTTGTGTCGCTGTAAACAAATACTTCTTGACGGTGCCTTCCGTACAGTCCATCATCTCAGCAATCTCTTTGAGCTTGTACCCCTCATAGTGCCGCAAGGTAAAGACCATTTTCTGCTTCGACGAGAGTTGTTCTAACGCTTCCTGCACGCGAGCCGAGATTTCTGTATCCATCGCGTGCCGGTCTGCGGTCGCGTCGTGCGGCAGCGTTTCGGATGACGGGTGCGGCTGTGCATCGTCCGACTCCATCTCCTGGTCCAGCGAAGAGTGCGTATGTCGTTTGCGCCGCGACCGGTGCGTTAAACAGACGTTCGTGGTAATCCGATAGAGCCACGTTGAGAACTCGCTCCGAAATTGAAACTTCCCCAGGCTACGATACACTCTGAGCAGCACTTCCTGATAGACATCCTTGGCATCCTCGGCATTGTTGACGTACGAGGCGGCGATGTTCAAGACCTGCCGGTCATACCGGAACACCAGTTGCTCGAACGCGGCAACATCACCGCGCTGCGCGCGGAGAATCAGCTCTCGGTCTTGTGCCGTCATGGATGATTCAGGATCCTTTACCGTCATGGGATTAGACTCGCCTGGGGGAAAAAGGTTGTGGGCAGTTGGAAGGAAAACACGAGAAGACAGGATATCCGTCGAGAGAGGCACTAGGGCGCAAGAGTGATTTCCCCCGCGCCCATTCTCCTCAGCCCAAAGCCATTATACCGACGTCGCTGCTTTTAACAAGGCATCGACTTTTTCGATTGAGTCCGCTTCGGCGTAAAACCGGATTAAGGGCTCCGTTCCGGAGGCACGCACGAGCACCCAGCCATTCTCGACAAAAAGCTTGAAGCCGTCCGTCGTGTCGGTTCGCTGGACGGGATACTCTCCCAACCGCTTGATACCTTTTTTGTAAGCGGAAAGAATACGCTGTTTTTCCTTTTCGGTAAGATGTGCATCGATGCGGTTGTAATGATGCCAGCCGAACTCCTCCATCAACTCGCTCACCAGCTCGCTCAGCTTTTTTCTGCGCGTGGCCATGATTTCGCAGAGCAGCAACCCGATGTAGATTCCATCGCGCTCCGGTAAATGCCCTTTGACGCCCAACCCGCCACTCTCCTCCCCGGCGATGAGAATATCTCTCTCGGTCATCAAGCGACAGAGGTATTTAAAGCCCACGGGCGTTTCGTGGAGCGTGAGGCCATACTTTGCGCACATCTTATTCAGAAGCTGCGTAACGGAAATTGACTTCGCGACTTCGCCCGTCCAGCGTTTGTGCTCGACAAAGTATTTCAGAAGAATCGCGAAGATACGATGGGAATCGACGAACGCTCCCTTCTCATCGAACGCGCCGATACGATCGGCATCGCCGTCCGTTGCAATACCGATGTCGCAGTGCTGCTCCACGACCGCGGCGGAAAGACCCTTAAGGTGCTGAGGGAGCGGCTCGGGATGCGCCCCGCCGAATGACGGATTAAAGGTGTTGCGGAGATTCACTCTGAGCGGAACGAGCTGCTCCATAACTCCCTGCCCGGCGCCGTGCATCGCATCATAAGCGATTTTGAGATTGGAGGACTGGATGAGCGAGAGGTTGAGTTTGGTTTTGAGGTCTTCGACATAGATGGAGGTGAAGTCTTTG
>DATLYT010000214.1:0-3508 GCA_035574455.1 Bacteroidota bacterium | reverse complement strand
GCGTACCGTCGGACGAGCAAACGCCATCACCAGCAGAATCACGAGCAAGGTCCTGAGCAACAAGAGCAACCACTGACGAATTTTGATGCGGCGAATCTTCGACTTTTGCAGCTCTTTCAGAAAGGTCAGCGTGCTGAACTCGATCGTGCGGAGTTTCCGGAGATTGAACAGATGAAGAAGAATCGGAATGGCAGCGGCCAGAAGACCGAGGAGAACAAGTGGGTTGAGAAATGTCATGTGAGAAGAATGTGAAGGTCTTCGCTAATGATGGCAGCTGATGGCGAAAGTTTAAACAGGCACCAGGAATGGAATTTTTGAAAGATCCTCCAGATGTAAGCCACTGTTAGACGATTCCATCTCCATGGCTGCCTTTTGAACTTCATGTTTATCCCTTGCGTAGTTCTCAGTCAGACGATAAATCAAGATACGAAAAGAACTCTGGACTTGTCAAAGCTTTCTCATCGATGGTGCGGGAGTCATTTCGTTGCAATTCGGCGATTCTTTGGGTACCTTCATGTAATTCGTTGATGATGAGAGCGTTGAACATATCGCACCGCTGGTATAGCCTGGTGTTGCTTGTGCTTTGGTGTCTGCCAGTGCCTGTATCCTCACAGCAGCAGACGCTGGGCGAACGCACCCCGCGTGTCAAGGTCATCACGCCGGAATTTTCTTCTGCACCTGTCCGCACGTTAACGATTGTTCCTCACCGCACCCTCAAACGCCCGAAGGTCGCCCTCGTCTTGAGCGGAGGTGGATCGCGTGGTGTAGCCGCCATTGGAGCCCTCAAAGCTCTGGAAAGAGCCGACATCCCGCTGGATTATATCGTCGGAACAAGCATGGGAGCCATTATCGGTGGACTGTATGCGTCCGGGTACTCCACAGCTCAGCTTGAACGCATGGTTGACACAACGAAGTGGGATCTGCTCCTTAGCTTCAGCGATGAAGCGCGGCGGCAAGATCTCTTCTACGACCAGAAACTTGCCGAAGACCGCAGTATCCTTGTCGTGCGCTTCAAGGGATTTGAACCCATTATTCCCAGCGCCTACTCGACGGGGCAAAGTCTCCTCAATTATCTCAATCTGCTGACGTTGCAGGGTATCTATCATCCCAACCCCAGTTTCGACAATCTCCGCGTTCCTTTTCGTGCGGTCGCAACGGACTTAATTTCCGGCAAGCGTGTGGTTATTGACCAAGGAGATCTTGCGGAAGCGATGCGGGCAACGATGACAGTCCCGCTGTTGTTTAGCCCCGTCTTTAAAGATTCCATGCAGCTTGTCGATGGAGGATTGGTCTCGAACATCCCGACCGATGTTGCGCGAGAGTTGGGTGCGCAAATCATCATCGTGGTTGATGCAACGAGCCCTCTACGCCCGGCCGACAAGCTGACGGCGCCGTGGGAAATTGCCGACCAGATTATGGGCGTGGTGATGAGCGGTAAGAAAGAAGCGGAATTACGCCGTGCCGATATTGTTATCAGGCCAGACTTAGGGAATCAACTGTCGACGGATTTTACTCGCTTAGATTGGATTGTGAAGCAGGGAGAGGAAGCATCAGAGCTGGCGATTCCGGCTGTTCAACAGCTTCTCCGGCGGCGTTCACGGGAAATGTTTTCGGCGGGAGACTCGGCAAAACCGTATCCTCATCCTCGTGTGCAGATCGACGCGTCATCTCTCGACCCGGAGTTGTCTGGGCAGATGCAGGATTTTGTACAGCAATCCATGCTCTCCGAGCAGGATGTTCGCTTGTTTGTCAACGGATTTTACGATCGGGGCGACGTGGAACACATTGAATGTACGGTAGCGGAATACGACGATTCAACACTGATCTCCCTGAAAGTCGTGCCCAACCCTGTTCTGACATCGATCGAGATCATCGGCACCAACGTCGTCTCCTTCGACACGTTACTTTCGATTGTCAAACCGCTTGTGGGCAAACGGTTGAATGCTCACCGGGCGACCAAGATGTTTGAGGAGATGCTCGCCGTCTATCGTGACCGGGGGCTTTCGCTGGCGAAAATTCGCGATGTGCGGTTCGACCGTGCGACCGGGCGGGCAACGATTACGATTGACGAGGGTGTTGTGTTCCGGCGCGATATCCGCGGGACCACTAAGACAAAGGATTACGTGATCTGGCGCGAACTTCCGTGGGATGAGGGCGAGGTGTTCGAAGTGTCCAAGGTTGCACGGGGAATCGAAAATCTGTATGCCACCAACCTGTTCGAATTTGTCTCGGTAACCGTCCACACGGAAGGTGCACTCAACGAGCTCAATATCGTTACCATCAACGTGCGGGAGCGTAGCACCGAGTTGATTCGGTTCGGAATGCGGATCGACAACGAGCGCAACTTCCAGCCGTCACTTGACGTGCGGGATGAGAATTTTTTCGGCATTGGCATGGAATTAGGGGGACTGGTCTATGGCGGACAGCGTAATCGCGGCTTTATCGGAGAGTTTAAAGCACGCCGGATCTTTGATACCTACCTCACCTTTGGACTCAAGGGATACTATGAATACAGAGATGTCAATGTCTATGGCGATGAAGCGTTGAAGAGTCTCACGCAGTGGAATCGTGTCAAAGTTGGAGAGTATCGTCAGCTCCGCTCGGGCGGTTCAGCAACCTTCGGCACACAGCTGGAACGACTGGGGACGGTGACGGTGGAGGGTCGATTGGAAACTCATCGCGTGTGGAGCATCTCCGGTAATCCGTTGGAGACGGAAAGTTTTCGCTTCGCTTCGTTGAAGTTCGGGACGAGTTTAGACACGCAAGACCGTTTCCCGTTTCCCCGAGAAGGCGTCTCGATCCACTTTTTCTATGAGTCGGCCCTCGTGAAGGTGAAATCCAACGTCGGGTTCACAAAAATCTTTTTCAATTACGAAAGTTACGGAACATACTTTGGCCGGCATACGTTGCGTCCTCGCATTCTCTTCGGGTTTGCAGATGAGACTCTTCCGATAACGGAACAGTTCAGCCTCGGAGGGCAGAGCACGTTCTTCGGGTTACGGGAGGACGATGCCCGCGGCCGACAATTTGTCGTCGCCAGTCTCGAGTACCGGTTCCATGTACCGTGGAAGATTTTTTTCGACACGTACGTTAAAGCACGGTATGATTTCGGGTCGCTCTGGGCTGTCCCGGAAGCGATCCGTCTCGCCGACCTGCGACATGGTCTTGGATTGAGCTTAGCGTTCGACACACCGATAGGTCCGGCAGAATTTTCCGTAGGCAACAGTTTTTACTTCCGAAAGGATTTGTTGGAACATCCAGTGAACGTTGGTCCCGTTCTCTTTTATTTCAGCATCGGTTATCCCCTGTAACCGAAACGATTCAGCTGTTTCTCCGTATCTTGAACAACACGTCCTATGAAGAATCTGTTTGAGCGATATTCCCCTCGAACCCTCCGTGTTATCTTCACGGTCTGCGCGCTCCTGGTGTTCAGCATCTGTATGGTAAACTTTCTGGATTTCATGGTCTACAAGGCATTCAGCAACGACCAGTGTGGCTGGCTCAATCG
>DATLYT010000213.1:0-4548 GCA_035574455.1 Bacteroidota bacterium | reverse complement strand
ACGTACGTCTTGAAGCCCTGTTTCAACGCGTCGAGGGCTGAGGCGCGCACGCAGTAGTCCGTCGCAAGGCCTGTGACGTAGAGCTCGGTGACGCCCTGCTCTTTCAGGAACTTCGCCAGGTCGAGGTTCGTTGCCTCGAATGCCGAGTAGCCGTCATCCTTGTTGCCGGTGCCTTTGAGGAACACCTGCTTGATCTTAACGGCATCGAGCTGCGGATGGAACTCCGCCCCCCACGTATTGTGGACGCAATGCACGGGCCATTTCTGAAAATGCACCGTCTCATGCGGATGCCAGTCTTTCGACGCCACCACCAGCGGAAATTTGTCCATGAGCTTATTGATCACGGGCACCACGCGGTCGCCATTGGGGACCGCCAGCGTCCCTCCCGGACAAAAATCATTCTGTACATCGACCACTAATAACGCCTTCATGTTACTTCACCTCTCTTCGAGCAATGGATTCTTGAATCTGTTCCATCAGTTGTGAACGCAATGTCATCAACTTGTTCGTAATGCCGACTTTATACACGTGGGGAAATTCAAACCGGAGATGCTCCGGTGAAAGATGACTCAACCGCTCCTTCGCGTACGCTACCGTTTCCTTTAACGTCGGAACGCCATTCACCGGTTTCCCCTTCTCCATCACCAGATGCAGCAATGGCACACCCTTGAGCCGTTCGACGCTACTCTTCTGCTCTGGAAAGAATGGGTGGTAGATATGATCGACCGTTCCCTCATCCTCAAGGGTTACTGCATCGGCATAAAACGTCCCGTTGCCGTCGGTATAGCGGAGGACATTCTTGATGCCGGGCAGTGTCGTTTTCGTGTAGTTTTCCGAAAACTTCAACCGGGGTTTCCCATCGCACATGTTAAGTTTGTACACACCGTCAAGCGCAGGCGACGTCCGACCCGTCGCAAGGTGCGTCCCCACTCCAAATACATCAATCGGCGCGTGCTGCTCGAGCAAGCTACGGATTACGTACTCATCCAATTGGTTCGAGACAACAATCTTCACGTACTGCAAGCCCGCAGCATCCAACATCGCCCGCGCATGTTTGCTTAGGTAGGCTAAGTCGCCGCTATCGAGTCTAATGGCGATTAACCGATGACCCCGCTGCTCCATCTCTTTAGCGACGGTGATGGCATTCGGCACGCCACTCCGGAGCGTGTTGTACGTATCGACGAGGAGTACGCAGCGGTCGGGGAATATCTCGGCAAATTTTCGAAAGGCTGTCAGCTCGTCATCGAAGCTCTGGATCCACGAATGCGCCTGCGTGCCGGACACCTCGAGGCCCCAGTGGTAGGCAGAATAGACATTTGACGTCGCCTCCACTCCGCCGATGATCGCCGCTTTACTTGCCATGATACCACCTAAGCCTTGCGCGCGCCGTAGGCCGAAATCGACCACGCGACGGCCCCCTGCTGCGTGTTTGATCCGCGCGGCCTTGGTGGCAATAAGCGATTCAAAGTTCAGAAAGTTCAGCAGTACCGTTTCGATCACCTGCGTTTCCACAATGTTTCCCTGCACGCGGACGAGCGGTTCAAGCGGAAACACCACCTCCCCCTCCCGCACTGAATAGACCGAACCACGGAACCGAAACTCGCTCAGGTATTTCAGAAATGGCTCTTTGAAGCCGAGACCGGCAAGATAGTCGAGATCTTCCTTTTGAAATTGAAATTGTTGTAAGACTTCGAGTAGATCGCTTAATCCGGCAAATACGACGTAGCCGCCTCCGAAGGGATTCTCGCGATAAAAATAATCGAACGCGGCGCTGGTTTGAGACTTGCCGCTCAGGAAATACCCCTGCGCCATGGTGAGCTGATAGAAGTCCGTGTAAAGACCCGTATGGCTGTTCAGGATAGTCATGCTTAGAAGGCGTGCTTGAAATGCTTGATGTCTGCTTTACCATTGTGGAAAAAAATTGCCACAACATCAAATCGGCAAGGGCGATGTTCGAGGTGATGCTCAAAGAGATAGCCTTCCGCTATTTTGCGGAGTTGAGCTTGTTTGTTCGCATCCACAGCCTCGATCGGTTCACCGTAGGACGTTGTCCTGCGGGCTTTCACTTCGACAAACACCAGTTCACGCCCGTCTTCCGCCACAATGTCGATTTCTCCACGCTCGAACCGGTAATTCCGTTCAAGCACCTTCAGACCATTCTTCTCAAGAAACTCGGCCGCAAGCGTCTCCCCCACCGTCCCTCGCTGCTTACGCCGGTCTTTTAACTCCCTCACGTTAGACGATTTTGACATGAAACGTTTTCCTGTGGATGTCGCACAGCCCGTGCTGTCGGATCGCCTCGAGGTGCTGCTTTGTGCCGTAGCCCTTGTGGCGTGCGAAGCCGTATTGAGGGAACTGCTCATGGTACACTTGCATCATCCGATCGCGCGTCACTTTTGCGACAATCGATGCTGCAGCAATGGTGAAGACCTTCGCATCGCCGCCGATGACATTCTCATACGGTATCGCATCGTGCACAAAGCTATTCCCGTCGGCAACGATGAACTGAGGCGGGACGGCAAGGTCCTCAATGGCTTTTCGCATCGCCAGTATCGAAGCCCTGTAAATATTGATCCGGTCGATCACATCGTGCTGTACGATCCCGATGCCGATACTGAGCGCCTGCTCCCGAATCAACCCGTAAAGTGCCTCCCGTTTTTTCTCCGTTAGCTTCTTCGAGTCGTCTACGCCGGGAATGATGACCTCCTTTGGGAAAATCACCGCGGCAGCAACGACCGGCCCGGCAAGCGGGCCCCGGCCTGCTTCATCAACTCCGGCGAGATGCTCTATGCCGCGATGCCAGTAATTCCATTCGAAGTCGAGATTGTCCATGAACTCTACCCTATGGAGATTGCCACCAGACCGCCAAGCATCGAGACCTTGAGGAGCGTGTTCAATCGACGAAGATGGCTTGGGGCGGTGCTTTTCCAGATGGACATCGCCACGCCGAAGAGCACAACATCGACCGCGGCCACAACCATCAGATAGCGTTGGTTGTAGACCCCCAGTTGATACGCCGCCAGTGTCGCTCCAATCAGTGCCATGATGGTGAGTGTTGCGAGAACGAGTGCAGGCCGAACACCGTACACCACCGGCAACGTGCGGGCGTTTCCCCGCGCATCACCTTCGCGATCCTCGACGTCTTTCACAATCTCGCGAGCTAGATTGACGAGAAAGGCAAACAGCGCTGGCCAGAGGGATCGTTCAACGTGACCGACGACAACTCCACCGAACACAAATGCCAGTCCCGTCGCAATGCCGACGATGAAATTCCCCACCAACACGGTCTGCTTGAACCGTTTGCCGTAGAAATATAAGGAGAGAACCCAGAAGAGTGCAATGCCGAGAGTACCGGGACCGAGGAACGCGCTGATGATCACGCCCGCACTCGAACTCAACCGCCAGACCCACCATGCCTCGGCTTTTGTTATGGCACCACTCGGAAGCGGTCGTTCCGGCCGGTTGATAGCGTCAATCTCGACATCAAAATAGTCGTTGATGGCATACCCTCCGCTGGCGATCAATGCACCTGATAGTGAGGCCAAAAGAACGCGCCACCATTGAGAGAACTCACCGCCCGCGAGAATGGCCGCCGCGAGAATTGTGAGGAAAACGATCAACACATTGAACGGCCGTATGAGTCGGATGTAGGCAGTAATTTTAGAACTCATTGACAAGTCGGAGGTGAAGTTTTGCCGTACTGAACGTGTCCCCTTGTCCCAGTGCGATGCTCACCCCCAAGAGACCAAGCGCCGTGTCCATACGTGTGCCGATGCCATATCCCACTTTGGTCTGCTCAGAGTCCGCAAGTCCTGCAACCGATGGGTCAGGAGTGGAGATATATCCCACATCTGAAAAAAGATAAAAGAACGAGCGTGGAGCGACGAGGATACGATACTCGAGGTTCGTCCAAACAAGCCGGGAACCGAGAAACTGCCCTTCACGGTAGCCACGGAGTGTTGTGGCTCCTCCTAAACGGTAGAGGTCGCTGATATCAAGACCGCCGGATCGGAGTTCGCGCGCGTGGAGTGTCGCGTTAAACAAATGTCGTTGTGCGAGAGCAAGCGTGTATTCCATCTCAACGGTAAATCGCTGTGCCGTATTCGAGAGCGTTACAGTACCAAGCGACCTCTTTTTCGTACCGGTTTGGAACTCCGTCCGATAGAACATCCCGCTTGTTGGCGTCACCGCATCGTCACGCGAGTCATACAGAACGTATCCTCCGACGGTCGTGCTTTGGCTTTCCGCAACGAGATGGCCGGCCTGCCGCTCTGACGGAATCACCTCCGTCTGGCTCAATGAAACACCCACGCGAAACTCTTCCGACAGCATCAGTTCTGCCGAGAGGTCATATTGCCGGCGCACGTAGCTGGAATCCTGTTTGCGCTGAAAGAAACCGAAGTCGCCATTGACGGGAAACGCGGCGATCCACGGCTCGTGGTAACGCAGTTCGATCTCCTGTGTGAATTGGTTCTCACGATACCAGCGTGCTGCGAGTCTCCGCCCCGTCCCAAACAGATTGCGGAAGTGGAGGTTCACAAGTCCCAT
>DATLYT010000212.1:0-9021 GCA_035574455.1 Bacteroidota bacterium | reverse complement strand
AGGAGACGCAATGGCAGTCACCAAGAAAGACGTCGAACATATCGCGGAGTTGGCGCGTCTCGAGTTTACCGAGGAGGAGAAGGAGAAATTCACGAAGCAGTTTAACGAGATTCTTTCGTACATCGAACAGCTCAACAAGCTCGACACGAGCAACGTCGAACCGCTCTCCCACGTCATCGAGCTTGCCAACGTCTTCCGTAAGGACGAAGTGAAACCCGGACTGACGACGGACGAGGCACTTCAGAACGCACCAGCAAAGACAGAAAAGTTTTTCAAAGTGCCGAAGGTGATTGGAGATAAATGAATGAGACGTGGTTCGAAAAACTTCAAGCAGGACGCGGGAGCGTTCAGGAGACCTGTTCCGACGCAGAGCGTCGGAACGAGAATCCCGCTGTTTTCGGAGTGGGAGGAAGAATCTCACTTCGTGAGAAGTTTCGCTTCGCTCAACACGACATGAAAGAATAATGCACATCGTAGGTGTCATACCGGCTCGTTACGCATCGACCCGGCTTCCGGCAAAGCCGCTGGTGGACTTGCTCGGCAAACCGATGGTGCAGCGCGTGTACGAGCAAGCTAAACAGTCAAGACTCCTGCACGAAGTCCTTGTTGCGACCGATGACGAGCGGATCGCTGCAGCGGTGGAGGCCTTTGGCGGGAACGTGATGATGACCTCACCGGAGATTCCTACTGGCAGTGATCGTCTTGCGGCAATAGCGGAAGCCATGCGTGGAGATATTTTTGTGAATATTCAGGGGGATGAGCCGCTAATCAATCCTCTGATGATCGACCAGGCTATTCAGGTTGTGCTGGATGACCCTCACGCGCAGGTCGGCACGCTGGCAAAGAAGATCGAATCGGCTGACGAATTGCTCAATCCCAATGTTGTGAAAGTGGTATTCGATAGCAGCATGTTTGCCCTGCTCTTCTCCCGATCGGTCATTCCCCACGTGCGCGAGCAGAGCGACCCTCGGCAGTGGGTTGAACATCATACGTTTTACAAGCATGTCGGTCTGTATGTTTTCCGTCGCGAGGCACTTCTTACGTTTGCGTACCTGCCGGAATCGCCATTGGAGAAAGCCGAGAAGTTAGAGCAATTGCGAGCGTTAGAAGCCGGTATCAAGATCAAAGTCGCGTTGACGGAGTTTGAGAGTGTGCCGGTGGATACGGAGGAGGATGCTCGGCGCGTTCGGGCCATCCTCGCAAAAACAGAACACACAGCAATCGAGCGGTGAAATATGTGGAAAGCTATTCGCCATGCGTTCACCACCGGACTGGTCATTGTGATTCCCGTGGTCATCACGGTCTGGGTTCTTGTCGCGTTATTCAACGCGTTTGATAGAATCATCGCGCCCCTGCTCGTACGATTCGGTGTTGAAATCCCCGGCTTGGGCTTCGTTGCAATGGTCGTGCTGATTCTGGTCGTTGGTGTTCTCTCGCGTAATCTTGCTGGGAAATTCCTCGTCGGTGTGCTGGACGGCGTGATCTCCAAGATTCCGCTTGCCCGCACAATCTACTCGGCAGTGCGAGATGTGATGAAAGCGTTTTCCGTCGGCCAGCAGGGAAGAAGTTTTCGGCAGGTCGTGCTCGTCGAGTATCCGAAAAAAGGAATCTTCTCCATTGGTTTTGTGACAAATGAGATCAGCTGGAAAACCGGTCCCAACAATTCGATGCAGATGATCAGCGTGTACTTTCCCCATCCGCCCAATCCGACCTCGGGTGTCATGGCACTCGTTCCGCGGAAGGACGTGATGGTCCTGGACCTGTCGGTCGAGGAAGGATTAAAGCTGGCGCTTTCCGGCGGCATCGTTGCACCAGAGCAGATCGCTTCGGCAAAGAAATCGCCGGGGAGACGCACAACCACGAATCGATAACGAATAACGAATTCACCCTCACATGTCTCGTAATCACGTCAAATACATTTTCGTATCGGGCGGTGTTGTGTCATCGCTAGGGAAGGGCATTGCCTCCGCTTCGATCGGTCTCCTGCTGAAGTCTCGCGGCTTGCGGGTGACGATTCAGAAATTCGATCCGTACATCAACGTCGACCCGGGTACGATGAACCCGTTCCAGCACGGTGAAGTCTACGTGACCGACGACGGCGCAGAGACCGACCTCGACCTCGGCCATTACGAGCGCTTTCTCGACATCAACATGACGCGGCAGAATAATTCCACCACCGGTCAAATTTACTACGAGGTGATTTCGAAGGAGCGACGTGGAGATTATTTGGGCGCCACGGTGCAGGTCATTCCGCACATTACCGATGAAATCAAGCGTCGCATCAAATCGCTCGCCGCAACAGGAAAGTACGACGTGGTGATTACCGAAGTCGGTGGCACAGTGGGCGATATCGAAAGTTTGCCTTTCCTTGAAGCCATTCGCCAGTTCACGCTCGAAGTCGGACACCGCAACGCCCTCAACATCCACGTCACCCTCGTTCCCTACATTAAATCGGCGGGGGAGCTCAAAACGAAGCCCACGCAGCACAGTGTCAAAGCGCTGCAGGAGATCGGCGTTCAACCGGACATCCTCATCTGCCGCTCCGAAAAGCCGCTCTCGCGCGAGCTCAAGGAAAAGATTGCCCTGTTCTGCAATGTCGAGACTGAAGCGGTGATCGAGGGCAAAGACGTCAGCTCGATCTACGAAGTGCCGCTCATCTTTGAAAAAGAGCGCCTGGCAGAAATCATCGTTGAAAAGCTTAATCTCAAATGCAGTGCCCCCGACCTCCGCCGCTGGACCCGCTTTGTCAATCGCATCAAACATCCGAGCGGTCGCGTGACCCTCGGCGTGTGCGGCAAATACACCGATTTACTCGATGCGTACAAGAGCATCAACGAATCGTTTGTGCATGCGGGCGCGGAAAACGATGTTGCCGTCGATATCAAATGGATCAAGGCAGAGGACATCGAACGGGATGGGCCGGAGGAGCATTTGAAGGACATCGCAGGCCTTCTTGTGCCGGGCGGGTTTGGGGAACGTGGGATCGAAGGAAAGATAGAGGCGATTCGCTACGTGCGAGAAAAGAAGATTCCGTTTTTTGGCATTTGCTTGGGCTTGCAATGTGCCGTTATTGAGTTTGCGCGCAACGTTTGTGGTATGCCGGGCGCGAATAGTACGGAGTTCAAAAAGACGAAGTACAATGTGATCGACCTGATGACCGACCAGAAAGGGGTCAAGAATTTGGGCGGCACGATGCGGTTAGGCGCCTATCCTTGCATCCTCATGAAAGGAACGAAAGCCTACAAAGCCTACCGGAAAGAGCTGATCTCTGAACGCCACCGCCATCGTTACGAGGTGAACAACAAATTTCGAAAGAAGCTTTCCGATAACGGGATGATCTTTAGCGGGGTCTCGCCGGATAACACGTTGGTCGAGATCATCGAGCTGCCCGATCATCCGTGGTTCGTGGCGGGACAGTTCCATCCGGAGTTGAAATCCCGCGCCGTCAACCCCCATCCGCTCTTCCGTGAGTTCGTCCGCGCCGGCAAAGAGTACGCAGAGAACAAAGGCAGAGACTAAAAAGACAATCTTTGAACGAAGGCCTCCAGACCGAGCATCTTTCTGTGCCACAACGCTTTTGTATCAAGGAAGAGGCTTGGTGTGCGTTACAAACACAAGAGCCGGCATCTCAAACTGCAAGACACCGGCTCCGCGCATCGGGGGGATGCAAGGGAAACTTATTTGGCTAACGTCATCCGCATCGTGGTAAAGGCACCGTTCACACTGAGCTGTGCAAAGTAGACGCCGGACGCCAACTGCTGGCCCGCTTCGTCCCGTCCATTCCACGTTACACTGTACGACCCGCCTACCTGATATTGATCCATCACTCTTATCACCTCACGACCCGTAATGTCGAAGATGCTCAGACGAACCTGACCGGGCTGTTCGAGCTTGTAGCGAATCGTTGTTGAAGGGTTAAACGGGTTCGGGTAATTCTGTTCGAGTTGAAAAGTCTTCTCATCAGCCTGAGCAAGCGTTGTTGACCACTCGAGGTTCACGACCGAGACCGGTATTTTTTGCGCCTGAGCATCTGCAACGACCACACGGCTTAAGGTGATCCTTGATTTTTCCGCGGCAACACTCTTTTCCTGGATTGCGAACTCTGCAATTGCCCCGGCTCCACTCGGAAGGTCAACAAGATTGGCGTTGATGATCAGAACGTTGATCGTCGAATCATTCAGGCGATTCTGATGAATCTGCCAGCTCCCGCTCTGTATCCGTTCGCTCTTCACAACTGTTTCGAGGACGAGATTCGATGAAGCATTCACAGTGAACTGAAGACCGGCAACGGGCGTCGTGTTCTCCATGTAAACCGAGATACTGTTGGCTCCACGTTTCACCAACGAGAGTGTTGCAGACCCTGCTTGTGCCACAGAGAAAACGACTGCATTTATGAAAAGCGCTGTTGCGATGAGGTTTGTTACTGTGTTTATCTTCTTCATGGTATCCTATTCCCCGACTGCGATGTTGTGCATAGTGAGTTACCATGAAAAGGCACTAAGGACGTACCATGCGTGCCAGACTGCGGGTAACGGTGTGCCAAAACCCTCTAAGTCATTTAATGATATGGTGTTAAGGGAGGATGGCGTACGGTGCTATGATACGAAAAAGGGAGACCCATCTTGTAAGTTCTACAAGACCTGAATAAAAGCTGCAAAAGCAGTCTGTTTGGGGATGAATTAAGAGCTGCTGCTTCACTTCAATCGAATCTCTCCCTATCTTCAATCCGATTCTTTCCTTATCAACCCTGGAGCACCAATGCGAGTCTCTATTATGTCTCTTCTCTTGACGATGTCGACAATGACTGCCGTAGCCCAAGAACAGCTCGCCGATGTCGCGTTCATCAATGCAAAGATTTGGACGGTCGATGCCAGGAAGCCGGAAGCAGAAGCCGTCGCTGTTCTCGGTGGAAAAATTCTTGCCGTAGGAACGAATGCTGAAATCAAAAAGCATATCGGAAAGACAACAAAGGTTGTCGATGTTCAAGGCAGGCGAATGCTGCCCGGCTTCATTGATAACCACACGCACTTTATGAGCGGCGGATTTCAACTGCAGAGTGTGGATTTGCGCTACGCGAACAACGAAGAAGAGTTTACTCGCCTCATCAAAGAGCGAGCAGAGAAATATCCCGGTCGGTGGATTACCGGCGGCGATTGGGACCATGACCGCTGGCCCGGAGGGAGGCTGCCAACGAAAGAGCTTATTGACCGTTACACGCCAAACACGCCCGTCTTCGTCAACCGGTATGACGGACATATGGCACTGGCGAATAGCCACGTCCTGAAACTCGCCGGCGTAACCAAAGACACGCCCGACCCTCCCGGCGGCACGATCGTCAAGGATCCAAAGACCGGCGAGCCGACCGGCGTGCTCAAAGATGAAGCCATGAGTTTGGTATACCGAATCATGCCCGATCCGAGCGAAGAAGAGATGCTCGAAGCAGCTCGGCTTGCTCTCGCCGAAGCACGCAAGTTGGGCGTGACGAGCATTCAGGATATGTCCACACCAGACCATCTTCGGGTTTACCAAACGCTCAAGGAGCGGGGCGAGCTGACGGCGCGATTCTTTTGCCGTCTCCCGATCGGCCAATGGGAACATCTCGCCCGCACAGGAATCAAGGTTCCGTTCGGCGATGAATGGATTCGCATCGGTTCCCTCAAAGCGTTTGCCGACGGCTCGCTCGGCTCGTCGACGGCACTCTTCTTCGAGCCGTTTACGTCAGACCCCTCAACGCGCGGACTTCCGAGCGATATTCTGCTCGACGGTCGGCTTGAGAAGTGGGCGCTCGAGGCAGACAAAGCCGGGCTTCAGCTTTCCATCCACGCCATCGGTGATAGTGCAAACAGTCTCATCCTCGATCTGTTCGAGAAAATCACCAAAACCAACCCGAAGTGGGACCGCCGCTTCCGCATCGAGCACGCTCAGCATATCCATCCGAAAGATTTCAAACGTTTTGCCGAACTCGGCGTTATCGCTTCGGTACAGCCCTACCACGCGATCGACGATGGCCGGTGGGCAGAGAGTCGTATCGGTCGCGAGCGCTGCAAGACGACGTATGCGTTCAAGACATTTCTGGACAACAACGTGAAGATGAGTTTCGGCAGCGATTGGACCGTTGCGCCGTTGAATCCCCTGCTTGGCATCTACGCCGCCGTGACGCGCAGAACGATAGACGGCAACAATCCCAACGGTTGGTTCCCCGAGCAGAAGATCTCCGTGCAGCAAGCCATCCGGGCCTATACCATCGACGCGGCCTACGGGGCATTCGAGGAGCACGAGAAGGGTTCCATCGAAGTTGGCAAGCTGGCGGATTTTGTGATTCTCTCTGACGACATCCTGAAGATTGATCCGGTGCAAATTGAGAAAGCAGGTGTTGAAATGACCATTGTAGGAGGTACAATTGTGTATGAACGGAAATAATCTGTAACATGTCGATTTGCGTTAGCAAAAACATTATTCTAAGGAGAAAACCATGAACCATACTACACGACTCAGCATGTTCGTCATTCTCATTGCTGCTTTTTCCATCGGCTTTGCTCAGGAGCGAGAAGACCGCACGCTCCTCAATTGGAATCAGATGCGCGCCATCATCAACGAAGCGTCAGGTGAACGGGCGATGCATCATCTGCTCGAGCTTGTGCCGTATCCGCGTGTCCGCCCGAAATCGGAGTACGAGGGCACCTTCCGCGAGAGCGAGGTGATGGCCAAATTTGCGCGAGAGTATGGCTACAGCAATGTCGAAATCGAGTCATTTCCCACACAACAACGGCTCTGGCAGCCGAGCGTTGGCGAGCTGTGGATGGTTGAACCTGAAGTCCGCAAACTGTACGACATCTACGACGTTGCGATCTCGCTTGCGGGCAATAGCGAGTCGGGAGAGGTCATGGCAGAAGTCGTGGATGTTGGTGTAGGCGATCGCGCCGAACATTATGCGAACAAAGATGTGAGCGGAAAGATCGTTCTCGGTTTTGCGGGTCCTGGTATCTTACAACGCATGGGTGTGTTTGAGCGTGGTGCTCTCGGTGTCGTGAGTTACACATCGCTGCGGGCGGATAGCTATCCGGATCAGATTCTTTCCTCCAGCATCAGCGCGAATGCGCCGGAAGGGAAGAAGCCCGGATTCGGCTGGGTGATTGCACCGCGTGTGGCGAGAGAGATTTCCGCCATCCTCGCTCGAGGGCAGAAGGTGGTGCTTAAGTCCATCATTAAGGCCGAGACATTTCCCGGCGAATTGGAGGTCGTGCACGCAACCATTCCCGGCGACGGAAGCACGAATCAGGATATCGTCGTCTCCGCGCATCTCTACGAAGGCTACATCAAACAAGGTGCGAACGACGATAACTCCGGTTGCGCCATCACGCTCGAGATGGGGCGCACGTACATCCGACTCATCAAAGAAGGCAAGCTCCCGCCGCCCAAGCGCACCATTCATTTCCTCTGGGTGCCGGAGATCAGCGGCACGAATGCTTGGCTGAATAAGCACGAGGATATCAAAAAGCGGATCATTGCCGACCTTAACTTCGACATGGAAGGCGTTCGGCTCTCGACCAGCGCGAGCATGTGGATTCTCCAACGGACGCCGGACACGTTCCCAAGCTTCCTCAATGACGTTGCGCAGAGCGTGATGGAATTCGTGGCGGAGCTGAACCGTGAGCGCGTTCGTTACCGCGCGAACGGCTACCGCTTCACACTACCCGTTGTGTCGCCTAACGGTAGTATGGATCCGTTCTACATCAAAATCGACAAGCATTACGGCGCGAGCGACCATGTGACCTACATGCAGCATGGGATTCCCGCGGTCATGTTTATCACCTGGCCGGATATGTGGTATCATTCCTCGCAGGACACGCCGGATAAGATGGACCCGACGCAGTTCAAACGTGTGGCGGTTGTTGGTACTGCGGCGATGACGGTACTTGCCTCGGCGGATGATGAAATGGCGTTGAAAGTGGCCGGCGAGTCGCTTGCCCGCGGCTCCGAGCGAATGGGCGCGGCGCAGAGGAAAGGTCTGAGTTATTTGGCGGATGAGACCGAGAGCGCTGGACTTCAGCAAGCCTACAAGGAGGCACGCAATGCCGTTCGTCATCAGGCGGAGGTGGAGAAAGCAGTTGTGCGCTCCGCGTCGGTGTTGTTTATGAATCCCGTTGAAGGCCAGAAGAAACTTGCGGGCTTTGAGGCGCTCGTGGAAAAGCGAGCCGCCGCTTTGCAGAGCGAGGTGGATGCTTTTTACCGCCTGCGGGCTGAGCAGAAACGGGTCGCCGTTGCAAAAGTCGAGATGACGACCGCCGAAAAAGAGGCTTCTCGTCTTGTGGTCGAGCGTGCGGTGCGACCTGGGCAGGGTGGTGGGGGATTTGGTGGCGGTGCTGCTGCTCAAGCGGCAGCGATGGCGGGTTTGTCTGAACAAGAGCGCGCCTCATTACGCAAAGTTCCTCAGCACATGACGGCCGAGTTGAACATCTTGCTCGGACAGAAGAAGACGGCGTTAGAGATTCGCGATTTCCTCTCCGGCGAGTTTGAGCCGCTTGCCTTGAGCGACCTGATGGAGTATCTCAAGGTCCAGGAGAAGTTAGGGAATGTGAAGATGACGCGAAAGTAAAAAGGAACAGGAAAAAGTGTGTCGGGCTGTGCGAGTTAGTGTAGAATAGGTTGAAAAAAGCGGGGGTGTGTAAAAAGTTTACGTAAGACAAGTTGATAGCTTGTCCTACAAGAATCCCCTCTGTATATTTTCTGTACACTTACTCATTCGATATCTCCATTACGACGCGGGATCAACATAGCGGGTCGTTTCTGCAGTACGTCAAGGGCATTGGACCGAAGCGGTCGAAGGCACTTGAGTCCATCGGCATCCACTCCGTCCACGACCTGTTCTATTACTTTCCACGCGATTATCTCGACCGCAGTCGCATCATCCTGATCAAAGATCTGAAGCAGCATGTCGGCAAGGGTACACCGGTCACCGTCATCGGCGAAGTGTTTCGGTTCGAGCTGCGGCGTTCGAGAAAATCGAACAAGCAATTTTTT
>DATLYT010000211.1:0-4504 GCA_035574455.1 Bacteroidota bacterium | reverse complement strand
GATTTACCCTGAAGGCATCCGGATTCCTGACTTTTTCTTCGGAAAGAACATTGTCCATCTGCCCACCGTGAAGTGTCACATTTACACGACAACAACCGGTGCGATGAAAAATGCATTCGGCGGTCTCCTACACACCCATCGGCATTACACGCATTCGTGGATTCATGAGACACTCGTAGATTTGCTGGCCATTCAGAAGGAAATTCACACGGGGATTTTTGCGGTGATGGATGGGACGACCGCGGGCAACGGTCCGGGTCCTCGCACAATGTATCCAGAGGAAAAAAACGTCATCCTTGCCAGCGCCGATCAAGTAGCGATCGACGCCGTAGCGGCCAAGATGATGGGATTCGATCCGCTGAGCATCAAATACATCGCCCTTGCTCACGAACGGGGATTAGGGTGCGGCGACGTTCGAGAGATTACAGTCGTAGGAGAAGATATTTCGAAGGTCAATTGGCAGTTCTCTGTGGGGGACAATGGAGCGAGTCTGGTGGGCGATTTACTCTGGTTTAGTCCGCTCAAACGATTTCAGAATCTCTTCTTTCGTACTCCGCTGGTCAACTTCTTCATCTTCGGGTCGGAGTTTTATCACGATTACTACCGCTGGCCGTTGAAGGATCAGCGTGTTTTCCGTACGTGGCTCAAGAATTCCCCCTGGGGTCGTCTCTTCGACCAATATCCGTCCGCTGAGTCCTGATCATACCCGCCAGTGAAAGCACGCACACGCGCTGAACTCTACCTGCTTTCGATTACGCTTATCTGGGGAAGCACCTTTGTCATCACGAAAGGAGCGCTTCAGGATGTTTCTCCGTTTCTTTACACGGCTCTCCGATTTACCACGGCCGCGCTTCTTTTAGGTATGCTCGCCATTCGGGCAGTTGCCCAAACCACACGTGGTTCATTCACGAAGGGTGGAATCCTTGGCGTGTTGTTATTTGTCGGTTTTATTTTACAGACTGTCGGACTTCAGTACACAAGCGCGTCGAAATCAGCGTTTATCACGGGAATGCTGGTTGTCCTGACGCCCATCTGCCAAATTGTGATCGAGCGTCGTCCCCCTCAACTCGGCAATCTTCTCGGCATTGTGCTGGTTACCATCGGTCTGTATCTGTTGACGTCACCGGAAGGGTCGGAGTTCAATATCGGTGATCTGCTCACGCTCGGCTGTGCACTCTGTTTTGCCCTCTACATTGTCTATCTCGATATCTTTTCACAAGAGCATAATCCTATTCAGCTAACCTTTCACCAGTCTCTCGTTTCGGGTTTGCTCGCGTTCCTCGGGGTGCTCGTTTACGAGGAGGTGGTGTGGAATCCGACCCCTCAACTCCTCGGTGCTCTTGCTTACCTGACGGTTTTTGCCACACTCATCGCATTGTTTGTGCAGGTAAAATACCAAAAGGATACAACGCCGACCCGCGCTGCCGTTATTTTTTCTGTTGAGCCGGTCTTCGCGGCGATCTTTGCCTATTTCTTCGCTGGAGAAGTGATTGGTGCAATCGGAGCAGTGGGAGGAGGGTTGATTGTTACCGGAATGCTTGTCTCTGAGCTATCGGATGTCCTCCTGCCGAGAACACAGAACAAAGAACTCGATCGCCTATAGGTTCTCGGAAAAGGAAAAGCTCTGCAGCCTCCTGTCTGAGGACGAGTCGTCCGGTCGATCTCTTGCTACACTGCTTCTGACAGACTGCTAAAGTTGAACTCCTTCAGCCGCAGCGCAGGGACAACAATGTTCGTGGACTGCGACTCCCGCGGCGGAATTCTCATCTCCTTGGACATCGCATCGATATTCTTTAGGACGGCGATCGGGCTGTCGTTCCAGCGGAAGTTCATCACAGGGTAGGCGATCTTACCGTTCTCAATCCAGAAAACACCGTCTCTTGTCAATCCGGTAAGCAATAGATTTCGGGGATCAACCGGCCGGATGTACCAAAAGCTGGTGACAAGGATTCCTTGCTTGGTAGACTTGATCAGGTCGTCGATCGTACCCGAACCACCCCTCATGATGAGGTTGGAGGGTGGAGGTACCGGTTCTTTGCCCTGCTTTTCCGCCCAGAAGCGAGAGTAGCTGAGGTTGGTCACCACACCGTCTTTGACCCACTCGACTCGTCGCTGAGGTAAGCCGCCACCACTCCAGGGAGAACCGGGGACCGAAGGGTCTGTGGGATCAGAGTAGAAGTTCACAACATCGGGAAAAATTTTTTCGCCGAGTCTATTTCCGCCTCCCGGTTTGGAAAAGAAGCTGCGGCCTTCGTCTGCACTACGGGCATCCATCGCGAAAGCCATCGATTGCATCATATCGGCAACGCAGGAGGGCTCGAGGATCGTCACGTACTTGCCCGGAGGCAGCTCACGCGGTTTTGCGGACATGACGGCTTTGTCAACGGCAATTTTCGAGAGCTGTTTGAAGTTGAGATCGTCCGGCTTATTGCCGCCACGCGTTACCCAGCCGGAGCCATCGCCTTCCGCTGTACGAACCGTTTCGGAGAAGAAGACGGTAGTGGCGCGATGGTAGCCGAACAGTCCTTTGGAGTTTCCAATCGCACTTATTCCAGCACTCGTCCGGAAGAAACCGGCAGCGACAAGTTTTTTCTCCACGGCTTGTCGGATGCACTCTGCCGCGCCGTTGGCGAGATACTCGGGACCAATGTTGGCAGTGCTGTCGTAGTACGCCTTCACGCTGGGATACTTTTGGGGTCCAAGGGCAGGCATAAACTCAGGATCCTCTGGTGAGAGTTGAGCCAGCTCTTCAGAACGGCGCACAACATCCTGTAACGATTGCTCGTCGAACTGGTTTGTGCTTGCGCTGCCGCTTTTCTTTCCAAAAGTGCTCCGCACCGTGAGTGTCACATTGTTGGCGGTCCCACTTGTCGATGGTGTGTTTCGAGCAAACCGAAGATGAGACGTTGAGCCGCCGCCGAGGTTCACCTCCGTTTCGTCGGCTTTGGAGAACGAGAGAACCTTATCGATAATTGTTTTGGCTTCTTGTTCGGATAGCATGGTAGTCTCCGTTTAAACGCTGCGTCGTGTGTTAAGAATGTTGATCTTTCGGAAGCGGGCAGGACAACAGCCGTGGCTAACAGCGTTCGATTGCCCCGGTTCGCCTTTGCCGTCGTTGAACGATCCGCCCAGATAGTATTCCTCCTCGCTGCAGATGGCATCGCATGAATTCCAGAAATCAGGCGTACGGGCTTGATAGGCCACATCTTTGAGCATGCCGACAATCTTGCCGTTCTTGATTTCGTAATATGTCTGGCCGCCAAACTGGAAGTTATAGCGTTGATGGTCGATACTGTAACTCCCTCGACCCTTTACCATGATGGCATCCTCGGTGTCGGCGATGAGTTGATTGAGCGTGAGAGGCTTCTTGCCGGGCTCGAGCGAAACATTAGGCATTCGCTGGAAAGGAACATCCGCCCAGCTTTGCGCGTAGGAACAGCCGTGCGACTCTTTGCGGCCAATGAGGTGTGCCTGTTCTCGCGTCGTTTGGTAATCGACGAAAATGCCGTCTTTGACCAGATGCCACTTGGTTGTTGGCGCTCCGTCATCATCATAGGCACAGGTGGCGAGACCGTTTGGCTGAGTTTTGTCGGCAACGAAATTCACTATGTCGCTGCCGAATTTGAATGTGCCGAGTTTATCCGGAGTCAGGAAGCTCGTACCGGCGTAGTTTGCTTCCATGCCGAGAGCGCGGTCGAGCTCTGTCGGATGGCCGACGGACTCGTGGATGGTCAACCACAGGTTGGAAGGATGGAGGATGAGATCGCGCGGGCCGGGTTCAACGGACTTTGCCGAGTGCTTTTGCATCACATCTTCACCAGCTTGTCGCGCGTCTTCGATCCACGGATACTCTTCCATGTATTCGTAGCCCATTCCTTGTGGCTCGGAATAGGAATTGCGGCTTTCAAATGAGCCGCGCTCACGATCGACAGAGGTTACGGTAAACGATGGATTGAGACGATACAGGTCTTGCTCAATAAACGATCCGTCCGTCGAGGCGAAGAACTTATTCTCGTTGACGAAAGCGGCGGATGAACTGCAAAACGTTACGCCTTTCACCTTCATTGCTTCTTCATTGATTCGTAGGAGGAAGGCAATCTTGTCGCTCAGGGGAACGCTGAACGGGTCCTTCTTGATTGGCGTTCTCCAGAATGCCGTTACCGATTTCACGGGCGCAAGTTTGACTGATTCTCGCTGGAGTTTTGAATTGGCTCGTGCGATTTTCACCGCGGTATTTGTGACAGCCCGGATTTCTTCTTTTGTTACATTGCGACTTCCAGCAAACCCCCATGTGCCGTTGATAAGTACTCGAACGCCGAAGCCGTAGCTTACGTTGCTCGAGACGTTTAGCACTCTCCGCTCTCGGGTCGCAACGGATTCCGTCCGGTATCGAGCGATGCGAATGTCTGCGTATGACGCCTTAGCGGCGCGTGCCGTCTCGAGTGCAACAGTGGCGAGCTCGGCAAGGTCAGGGTCGACGACATTGACCAGTCTCGATTTCGAT
>DATLYT010000210.1:0-5109 GCA_035574455.1 Bacteroidota bacterium | reverse complement strand
CATACTGATGCAATTCATTACCGAGGCAGTTGTACTTTGCCAGCTTGGTGGCATTGTGGGGATTGTTATTGGAATCCTCGGCGGGAACCTGACGGCATTGATTTTCGAGTTTCCTCCTGTCATTCCTCTCGATTGGGCTTTCATCGGGTTTGCCCTCTGTTCGTTTATCGGCATCGCGTTTGGAGTGTACCCTGCCTGGAAAGCTGCCAACCTTGACCCGATCGACGCTCTGCGGTACGAATAAGAAATCCAAAGAGAAGTACGCAAGGAGTGTTGTTATGGCATTCGTGTGCAGGAGCGTGGAGAGTAAAATGTTGTCACGGCTTTTTTGCAACAATGCAGATATGCCGCGAGCCGTACTTTCCGAACAGTCGGGAAAGGACCCTGAGAAGCTGAGCAAACGACGTGCTGCGCAGTAACGCTCTCACCCACCGTTGACTCTCTAACAAGCGAAACCACGATTCTATCTGATACCAGAGCCGGTCGTAAAGGTAATGGACACGAAGAACCTGAAACGGGCTTTGGCGAATACGCTCCTCCATCTCGTGAAAACGTTCCGGCCGCATGTAATCGGTAAAGATGATGATGCCGCCCGGTCGCAGCGAGCGATAGCATTCGGTAAGAACCAGTCTTTGTAACTCCTCTGTCATATCCATTCCATGTAATCCGTCCATACAGACTACCAGGTCGAGGCTTTCGGGTTGAATCGGTAATGCGGTAGCACTGGCGACCAAAAACGTGGGTCTCTGGATGTTGTGTTCATGCTCCCACTCCGCGATGGCTTTCGCAACGGCAGTTGGTGAAATGTCGATCGCGTAGTAACGCTTGGCCGTTCTCGCCAGAGTGTGTGACAATTGGCCTAAACTACAACCGATATCGAGCACCGTAGCCGAATGGTGGGAGTAATGTTGGACTTCTTCAAGAACGTGCCGGCGTTTGAGAATCTCCGCCGCGCGCTCGCTGTATCTCCACGGCTCCTGTTGGTCGCGATGCTGGCTTTCGAACCAGGCAAGGTTTTTTTGGAATTCGTTCCGCGCTGTGGGAGTGTCGAGCGACGAGGTGTCGATGAGGTGGGGAATACCATCGCGGACTTCATATTGCTGGCCGCAGTGTCGGCAGCGAAGTGCAGGAGGAACAGCGAAGTCTAACGAGTGCTTGCATCGTGGGCAACCGAGAATTTCCGTCTGCATCCTTTCCCGTTTTGGCTATGAGCGTCTGTTCAAGAACGTTGAATCGACGACTCTGAATCCCTGTAAGATTCGTCACGCTTTCATTCTCTTCCCGTGTTCTTCCTCAGAAAAAATCCACCCCGCCAGTTTACCGGGATCGATTTCCTCAAAGTTGTTCCAGAACTGTTTCGTTCGCATATGGCGCGAAGAGGTGTCGGATTCGGGAATCGTTTCCACATCCTTCATAATGGTTTCAAACCGCCATTTCCACCGCTCGATATTTTTCTGACGTAAATCGACCCACCCGTCGTGTGCCCACGCGTCGATGGAGGCCGGAGTAATGGGAAGTTCGTTTTCACCGCGGTAGGGCGGGATCTTGATGTCGAATCCCCGCAACAGCGTGTTGCCGTCCCTCAGTAAAATGGGAATACCGATGGAGATAATTTGAGCACGTACCTGTCGATTTCTCCTGACTTCTGTTTCCAGCCGTTGTGCGATCTCTTTTGCTGGTGTCTTCACAACCGCCTTCATTGATCCGTAGGCAAGCTGGAGGAGATACGCCTCGTACAGCAGTTTTGAAAGTCGAGGCGGGCCCAGGATTTCGAACGCGATGCTCTGCGTTTTATGTTTTTGCTCGAGCGATTTGAGCTGTTTGAGCGCACCCTGAAACAGGTACCCTGCTTTGTACGTGGGTCCCATGGTGGCATTGTCGAGGGCGTTGATGACATCGTGACCGGTGTTACCGCCGCGAATTTCATAGACCACATGTTCAGCAATCTCTTCGGGCGTCACATATTGCATCTGGCCCGGCGTTGCGATCGCCTCAAACTCTGCACGGGAAAAGATTCCGTTTTCGCCTGTGTCGATGAAGACCGACCGCATCGGCTCGTTCAGGTCCTGCCAGATTTTGTTTTCCACGCGCAGCTTCAGTTTCCCCCGCAGGGTGATACCGTTCTCAGGCGGACAGTCTATCAGCTGGATTGTCTTACCGCGTTTTTTGATTTCTCCGTAGCCGATACGTTTCCACGCGATTGCCGCTGTGGGCTTGATTTCTTTGGTGATGGGGGCATCTGGAGTGCGGCCCATTAAGAAGAGAAGCATGGTATGGGCACCGGCCACAGCCGATTTGCTCAACAGCACACTCGATGGACGTTCTTCACTATGGGTGTACGGAATGTTCAGTCCCATCCCGCCCGTCCCGCTTGTGCCGATTTTGACGTAGATCTTGGTGTTGACGCGCTGCATCGAAAGATAAAACGTCTGCACATGGCGGATAAGCTGAGGCGTGTAGAGAGTGGCCAGGAGGCGCTCGATCGATTCGCGCAGCAATTTTTCCTGACCGTTAGTCTGTTTGATGGCTTTCCGCACTTCACGGGCAGACTGGAAGATATCTTGATACGCGATTCCCGTCGCAGTGTTAATGCAATCGATAACGATCTCGGGTTTGAACTTTTTGAGGAGCTGAAAGAGGCTCGACCGCTCCAGCACGGTGGTGTTCAGTTCGTCGAGCAGGTCGTCGATGAGCATTTGGCGCATCGCCGGGTTGTTCAGGATTTCCTCGCGCGGCGTATCTTTGAGAGAATGACGGACAAAAATATTGCCCCACCACGGGACGAAGAAGGTTCGGCCGGCTTTGGGGAATTCCTTCCGCAGGGCAGCGACCGCCTCTTTGGCTTCGGATTCGAGCAATGAAGTGACGATGATCTGCCGGGGTTGGTATTCCGCAATCTTTCGGCAAATGGCGGATCCAACTAAGCCCCATCCGCCCAGAACGAGTACTGTTTTACCTTGAATGTCCATGAGTGATTGAGTAGGTGAGGAGTGGAATTTCCAATTTCGAGTTTGGATTTGAGATTAACGAAAAACGATCAACTGCGAAGAACAACAGCTACTTTGGCACCACCGTGTCGTACCACGGCTTTTTGTCACGTGTTCCAAGCTCGTCGATGTGTAGATGCTTCGTCTCAGTGTACTCTTTTAATCCCTCAAGTCCAAACTCTCTGCCAATGCCGCTTTGTTTGTAGCCGCCAAATGGAGCCTTCTCGCTGATGAGGTGCCATTCGTTGATCCATACTGTTCCCGCCCGTAACCGTCTGGCGATATTCACGGCGCGCTCTCTGTCTCGTGACCAGACACCTCCGCCAAGTCCATACATCGAATCGTTTGCCATTGCAACCGCCTCGTCTTCACTCTCATATTGAATAACCGAGAGCACCGGGCCAAAAATCTCCTCTTGGGCAATCGTCATCTTGTTGTGCACCTCGGTAAAAATCGTTGGCTCGACAAAAAAGCCCTGCCCAAGTGGGGGATCGCCGGGAGCCGTTCCACCGACGGCAACCTTGGCGCCTTCTTGGATTCCCTTCGCGATGTAACCCAACACGCGATCCTGTTGCTTTTTGGAAATCACTGGCCCGATATCAACCGCTGGGTCTTTCGGATCTCCCAACCTCAGCTTCTTGGTTTTCGCAATCAGCTTCTCCATAAAGTCAGAATAAATTTGCTTCGGTAGGAAGAGTCGCGTACCCGCTTCGCAACATTGGCCTTGGTGATAAAAGATGGCGTACATGGCACCATCGACGGCAAGGTCGAGGTCGGCGTCGTGCAGCACGATGTTGGCAGACTTGCCGCCGCATTCGAGCGTCACTTTCTTGAGATTCTCAGCCGCCATCGCCATCACACGCCGTCCAACGGCAGTTGAGCCCGTGAAGGAGATTTTATCAACCAGGGGATGCTTGACGAGCGCTTCACCCGCGTCCCCGAAACCGGGAAGGATGTTGACGACGCCGGGAGGAAAGCCAATTTCGTGAATGATGGAAGCGAGTTCCATGGCCGTGCAGGGTGTGAGTTCAGAGGGTTTGAGCACGACCGTATTTCCGGCAGCAAGAGCAGGCCCGATTTTCCAGATAGCCATCTTGAGTGGAAAGTTCCACGGAATGATGGCGCCGACGACTCCAATCGGCTCGCGCACAATGAGATTTTGGCTAAACCCGGGCTTACTCAGATCGGCTATCGGTTCAACGAACTCCATCGCTGCAAGCTTGGAAAAGTAGTGCATGTTCCGGGCGGAGAGGTAGATGTCCTCTTTTGCTTTGCGAATCGTTGAACCGGAGTCTTCGACTTCAAGCTCTACAAGTTGATTCTTCCGTTCATTAATCTTATCAGAGATCGCCTTGAGCATTGCCGCGCGCTCTTCTCGAGGCATACGAGGCCAGGGACCTTCATCGAACGCTTGTCGCGCTGCCAAAACCGCTCTACTGACATCTTCCGCATTGGCCTTCGCTACCTTTGCAACGACTTCTTGATTGAAAGGATTGATGGATTCAAAGGTCTCTTTCGAGACGGAGTCGACAAACTGGCCGTTGATGTAGAGTTGATATGTTTTCATAGTATCGGACGTTGGTTTCGGTAATCGAGCATTGCAGCCGAGTTAATGTTTCCCGTACCTTTTTTCCCCAGCCTCGATCCTGATGGGGAGTTTGTTTTGAGGTGGAGGGAGCGGACAGGTTGCATATTCGGTAAATGCGCAGGGGGGATTGTAGGACTTGTTGAAGTCGAGGATCACAGTTCCGTTCTGTTCTCGCTTGGCGTACAGGTAGCGGCCCGCGCCGTAGGTCTCTTTTCGGTTTGTTAAGTCGCCGAAGATGAAAAAGTAATCGGCATCCGGCGCTTCGAGGACGGGCTCGAGGCGATACTCATTGCCGCCAAGGGTAAAAATTGCCACGCCGGGAACGGGATATTCTTCCTCGTATCCCGGAATCACAGTCGCCACGTTCATCCGCTTTGGTGGATCATACGGCATCCAACGAGCTTCGATGCGCCAGTCGCGCTTCACAGGAAATCGCTCAATGCCGGTAAACTCTTTCCGGTTCTTGGCTTCCGTATCCCACATCCGAATGGCAAAACGGTCGCCACGTTTAATGACGATAAAGGCACGTGTGCC
>DATLYT010000209.1:0-4448 GCA_035574455.1 Bacteroidota bacterium | reverse complement strand
CGCTGCTGCATCGTTTGAGGTTGAGGTTCCATGGGGGTAGCAAATGTAGTGAAATAATGGCAGATAATCAATTTTAACCGCTGAAATGAAAATCGATTTTGTCTTCAAGAAAAAGTTGAAGCATCGACTCCAAAGAGAAAGCCTCCTTGCCAATTCGTCAGAATTGCAGCGGTGAGGAAAATTCCGTTTATTGGTGCACCACATGGATATCTCCAGTTGACCATACCGAATGCCCGCCATGAATATTCTCGATCAGATCAAATCCAAAGCGAAACAACTCCGCAAGCACATTGTGCTTCCTGACGCAACCGACGAACGTACCATTCAAGCCGCGCGCATCTGCACTGATGAAGGTATTGCTCTCACGACGCTCGTGGGAGACGAAGAAGAGATTCGGCGGACCGCGCAGAAGCTCGGCGTGAGTTTAGAGAAGATTCGGATTGTCGACCCGGAGAAGTCGGACAAACTGAGCGACTTTGCACACATCTACTTCAACTTGCGAAAGGCGAAGGGGGTTCAATTCGAGCAGGCACAGCAGACGATGCGCCATCCGTTATTCTTTGGAGCCATGATGGTGCGGGAGGGTCTGGCAGATGGGAGCGTTGCCGGTTCTCTCTCCACGACGGCCGATGTGTTGCGCGCGGGAATTCAGATCATCGGTATGTCAGAAGGCAACAGTGTTGTGTCGAGCTTCTTTCTGATGGTCTTTCCGTATACGACGTACACCTTTGCTGATTGTGGCGTCGTGCCCGACCCCACGGCTGAACAACTGGCCGATATCGCGATCGCGGCGGCTGAGAATCATCAAAAACTTACGGGTAGTGAACCGCGCGTCGCGATGCTTTCCTTCTCAACCAAAGGAAGTGCAGAACATCCCCACGTGGAGAAAGTCCAACGCGCAACCGCCATTGCGAGGAAGAAAGCGCCGCAGTTGAAACTTGACGGCGAGTTGCAACTCGACGCTGCCATTGTTCCTTCTGTGGCCGAGCGGAAAGCGCCCGGCAGTCCAGTGGAAGGTCGCGCGAACGTGTTGATCTTTCCCGACCTCGACGCCGGCAATATTGGTTACAAGATCGCGCAACGGATGGGTGGAGCGGAGGCCTTAGGGCCGATTGTGCAAGGGCTGAAAAGGCCCGCTTTTGACCTTTCCCGCGGCTGTAGTGTGAACGACATCGTGAATGTCATCGCTATCAATGCGGTGGTCGGTGCCGTGTGAACACATAGGCCACAGAGACTCTCTCGTGACGGAGAAGATACCGGCTTCAATTTCACTTCCTCTCCTGCCGTGACCAAACCACAACGATACCAGTTCCTCGACCTCTACCGCGGTCTCATCGTTCTGTTCATGCTCGAAGGGCACGTTCTGCGCGCCCTGCTGCAGCCAGCGTTCCAGGCGACGAAGGCGTTTGAACTGCACGAAATCTTCCACGGCATCACCGCGCCCGGCTTTTTGTTCGGGGCAGGATTCACGTTTGCCATTGCCACGCAGCGGAAATGGGAAGAGCTCATCACCTGGTCGCGGGGTCTGCTCCGCCGCATCGGGCGGATGGTGGTCTTGATTGCGGTCGGCTATTTGATTCACATCCCGTATTTCTCGCTCCGCAAAACGATTGAGGAGTCGACGTCCGAGCAATGGGATGCTTTTCTCGCTTTCGATGTTCTTCAATGCATCGGCGTCAGTCTGTTGTTCCTGCGACTTCTGTTTGTCACCGTCCGGTCAGAAACTCTCTTCCTCGCCGGTGTTGCCGTTTCACTCGCCACGACCGTTGCAGCAACGCCGTTGGTCTGGGAATCCCAATTCGTTGAATCTCTCCCCCGCTGGTTGGCGATGGCAGTCAGCGGCTCGCAGGGGTCGGTATTTCCACTCTTTCCGTATGGAGCATTCATCCTTGCCGGAGTGCTCGTTTCGTGGGAGTTTCTCCGCTACGCCGAACAGGGCAATGAAGCACGGTTTATGAGGCTTCTCGCTCTCGCCGGCGTAGGCTGTATTGCGGCTGGTTACGCGTGGGAGATCATTCCCTACCAGCTCTACCCAAAAGACGATTTTTGGTTTACAAGCCCTGCGTACTTTCTTATTCGTCTTGGAATTCTCGTGCTTGTATTGGCTGGGCTCTGGTTTTTCGAAGCCCGCGTCCGGCATCGCGAAATTCATGACGTCTGGATGCCGCAATGGCTTATAACGCTTGGGGTAGAGTCACTCTTTGTCTACATCGTGCACATGCTGGTGTTGTATGGATGGGTGGTGAATGCCGACGTCAACATGGAAGCTTGGTGGGGATTGCGGCTCAACCTCGGAGAATCGATCCTTGCGTTCATCGGGTTAACGGTCGCGCTCTATCTCGTTGCACGACTCTGGCGGTATCTGAAGAAGCAGCATCCCGTACTGATGCAGGGAGTGTACTGGTGGATCGGTCTGGTGCTGGCGTGGGAATTAGTCACGAGACCGTACTAAAAATAGGTGATGGTTGATGAGTAACGACAAAACAGAAATTGCCGAGCGGGCACGTAGGATTGTTACGGAGCTCTCGACACGCTTTCCTTCGCGGAATGGGTTGAATCCTCCCGCGCTGCTTGGTGCGGCGGAGTATGTGGAGTCAGAATTTCGTGGACTGGGATTCGAGGTGGAATCACAACACTACTCGACACACGGCGTTCCGGTGCGGAACATCGCGGTCATCAAGCACGGCACCCACCCGACGAAACCGTGCATCGTCCTGGGGGCACATTATGATTCGGTCATCGGCACGCCGGGAGCGGATGATAACGCGAGCGGCGTTGCAGCCGTGCTTGAGCTTGCCCGGTTGATGAAAGATTTTTCGAACCAGCGAACGATCCATTTCGTCGCGTTTCCACACGAAGAGCCGCCGTACTTTTTCACCGACCGGATGGGAAGTCGTCGGTACGCCAAACGGATGTACGATGAAGGCAGGAGGGTGCAGGCCATGTTCGCACTGGAAATGCTCGGCTACGCCGGCGAAAGGATGAAGCAGACGTACCCCTTTCCCTTCCTTCGTCAGCTTGGAGGGTATCCGAAGTACGGCAACTACATTGCCCTCGTGGGCAACATCCGATCGATGAGAACGGTCGCGCGCGTGAAAAGGTTGATGCGAGGAGCGTGTACCGTCGGGGTCGAAAGTCTCAGCGCTCCGGGTTTCCTGCCGCCGCTGTTCCTTTCGGACCACTCTTCGTTCTGGCGTTACGGTTTCCCCGCCATAATGGTTACAGATACCGCCTTCCTGCGCAATCCCCACTACCATATGCCCAGCGATACGGCAGATACCCTGAATTACGATTTCCTCGCCGAGGTCGTGATGGGCTTATATTTCGTCGTGACACAATGGGATGCTCAAGACTGATGCTTTCCCCCGTGACCCCTCCGACTGCAGCGCACGGCTTGGCACAAACAAGACCCCCTGAAACGAACAAACCCTGCCTTGAGGGCAGGGTTTGTTGTTTTTTGGTTTGCGTTCCGTTACACGACGGAGACGTTCGTTGCCTGAAGGCCTTTTGGACCCTTCTCGACGTCGAACTCAACCGTATCGCCTTCGTTCAGGTTCTTGTACCCGCCGCCGGTGATCGCTTTGTAGTGGACGAACACATCTTCGCCGCCCGCTCGTGAAATAAAACCGAAGCCTTTTGCTCCGTTGAACCATTTGACTGTTCCTTTTTCCATGGAACACGTCCTTTCTTTGATATGAAACAACCCGACTCAACCGTCGGGCAAGGTGTACGCCGATCATATGTCGCTCCCCGCCGAAGCGTTGGCGTCTGCGAGGACTCTTAAACCACTAATCACTCCCGACCGAGGGTCGAAAGTGTTGTCTGACTGACGGCGTTCAACCTTGGAAGGTATTCGTGCGGTTCAGCAAGAGGGTTTGCGATGCGTGCTTTTGTCTGCAGGTGACTGCGGAGGAAAAGCTCTCTCGAAAGAGTATACGCGGTGTACTGTGATTGACAGTTATAAGATAAACAGTATTTCTGTAACATCCTAATGAAATCTTTAAAAAAATCCGGGCAAGACCCAAACCCGCCAGCCCAACGGATGGCACTCATTTCCACGCTCCGTCTAGAAGCCTTCTCAAAAAAGGAAGGTCATTCCGTCGGATTGTACAGCTTGCCCCGTTCAACGGGGCTTACCCCAACACATCTGGTGTTTGTGAGACCAGTCCTAGACAGGCTGTTATTCCTTTGGAGCGTTCGAGTGATCAGATCGTTTTTCCGTGCGGATTCTGCCCCGTTTCAACCGATTAGCCATGACATCGCGGACGAGTACTTTCCATCTTGGCATCATCGAACGCGAGGTCGGTGGACGCCAGTCATCGCCTTCAAGGTTTCCGTGTAATTCAACAAGGTTGCAGAGTTCTTCCCAGGAAACCCATCGTTTCCTCGGCATATGCTGATGAATGATTTTCCAGATTGTACGCGCAGTAATCATAACGTCTCCTTAT
>DATLYT010000208.1:0-3554 GCA_035574455.1 Bacteroidota bacterium | reverse complement strand
CAATCAATCAAACCGGGCATGACGGTAGCGTTGGAAAGATCGATCACCGTAGCCGAGGAAGGAATGGTTAAGCTTCCTTCCGCTCCGACCTGCTTGATGCGATCACCTTCGATGAGAATGACCTGCTTCTCCAGAACTTTCCCAGCAACAACATCGATGAGCTTACCTGCTTTAACGGCCGTGACGGATTTCTCCTGCGCTTCTGCGAGAATTGGCAAACAACATCCGATTAGGACAATGAGGTACTTTGTCATTTTTCCTCCTGTTGTTGAGATGTAATTTGTCTGTTTATACCAGAAATGGGATGAATCGTTTTGTCTTCCCGGCGTATTCGAGGTACGCGGAACCGAATTCTTCGATTGCCATGTTCTCCTCCCGTCGTGCCAGCCACACGTACGCGCTGACGAGAAGCGGCCAGAGCGCCAGTGTCAGCACGGACGGCCAGTGAAGAATCCAGCCAAACGTAAACAGCAGCAGACCGGTGTATTGCGGGTGTCTCATGAACCGATAGATCCCCGTCGTCACCAACCCTCGCGCCTTGTGGATCTGTCTCCAGCCTGCAACGACAAGCCCAAGCCCCAGGATACTCAGCCCGGTTCCTACCGACGCCGGCCAGTGTCCGACCTCTTGAAAATAGTCCGGAGCGATTACCGGAATCTCGACCAGCGGTGAAACCAGAAAGATCAGCAACGGCCAGCCGAACATTTCTGTCATCAACGCGATCACAAATGCAACAAACACACCTCGTGATTGCCATTGGCGTTTCGTCTCCCGGCGATACGGTAGAAGCGCGAGAAATGCCACAGCAATGATGATGTTAACAGCGATCAGACCTGTGCGGCCAGTGGTCTCCTCAATCCATTGCACGGTCGCCGGCCTGCCGTGATGCGGAAGCAGCTCAATCCCGTAGATTACGATAAACAAGAGCACCGCGAGGATGCCCAGTACTGCTTTCAACCTGAACCAGTTCATCGTCATGGCTTACACGGTCCGATTATTGTGTGAGAAGTTGGATGAGATACATGATGATTGCAGTGATCGGGATGTTACCGGGAATTGCTTGCACATGATGCGGGTTTTGAGCGGTGCCAAACCGCTTCATGTTAGCCCGCGCAGCACGTTCGGCGTCGGACATTTCCAGGTACGGCGCGAGTGCTTCGGCGATCTGCTTCCTGAGAGTCGCGAGCGAGTCGTACGCAGGCACATGCTGAACGAGTAACTCCTGAAGGACCACAGGCTTCAACTCCGGATACTTCTGAAGAATGCCGTAAAGGGTATCTCCAAAGAATTGGCGTTCAGCATCTGCCACAGAGTCTCTCAGAAATTTTTCAGCGAGCAGAGAATCGCGCGGCACAATCACCTGGCCTGGACCCACGGCGACGGGAGACGCAGGTCTGAAAATCGGTTGTTCACGAGGTTGTCTCCTCGCTAGCGGCCGAGGGACAGATTCGATACTCTTCTCCGCGAAAGGACCGAATTCCACCAATACCTCGACCTCCTCGCGCACGGAAGGCGAAGGTTGCCATGAGAGCAAACCCAGAACTGCCAACACCAGAAGGTGTGTTAGGATCGACCCAACTGCCGCAAGCCGTCGATACAATTTCATCACCTTTCCTCATCTTCAAGAAACCCACGGTAGACGAGTACCCGCTGCCCGGAAAGACTCCGGTAAGGCGGAACCTGTCGCCGTCCCGCAGTGCGGGACTCTGTCAGGCAGGTCGTCGCCTGTAGAGACATCATCATACCCATTCTCAACGACCGCCGGCAGGTTTTATTTCATACTCCTTCGGCGGCTCGGCACCGAGAAGGTGCTTCACAAAATAATCCCAGCGGCGACGCGTGAAGTAGTTCGACTGGTCTCCATAACCGTGCGGCTTGCTGGGAAAGAGCAGAAGGTCAAAATCCTTGTTCGCCTTGATGAGGGCTTCAACGACGACGAAGGTATTGTAGGGTGGAACGTTGTCGTCCATCATGCCGTGCGCGAGCAGGAGCTTGCCCTTGAGATTCTTGGCAACATTCTGGTTTGCTTCCGGATCATAGTTGTCCGTGCCGTCGGGGTTGCGGACCAGCAAGCCCTGGTAGCGCTCGCCCCAGTCGTCTTCATACAGACGCTGGTCGTGATTCCCGGATGAGGCAACGCCGACTTTGAAGAAGTCGGGATACCGGAACATCGCGTCCGCCGTTGCAAAACCGCCGCCTGAATGACCGTAGATTCCCGCGCGGTCGATGTCGATCCAGGGATAGCGTTCAGCTAATTGTTTCATCCCGCCGACTTGGTCGGGCAGCGTGTTATCGCGCCCCATCGCTCCGTAGTACGTATCGTGAAAGGATTTGGAGCGGTTGGGTGTTCCCATTCCGTCAATCGTCACAACAATAAACCCAAGCTCCGCCAGGGCTTGCCGGTCGCTGCGCGCTGCTGCGAAGGAGCGCGTGCCCGTGCTGCCACTTTGCGGACCTGGATAGACATTGTTAATGATGGGATATTTCTTCGTCGAGTCAAAGTTCGTGGGCCGGAACATCAGCCCGTAAATGTCTGTCACGCCGTCTCGCCCTTTCATCTTGATGGGAATCGGTGGTTTCCAGCCGATCGCGAGCAGCTTCGAAATGTCGGCCTTTTCGAGCTGCATGAGAATCTTGCCGTTCGCATCGCGCAACACGACGACGGGCGGAACATCTGGCTTCGAGTAGGTATCCACAAAATACTTACCCGATGGTGAAAGTTGGATAGAGTGGTTACCCTCTTCCGGAGTCAGTGAAACAAGATTTCTCCCGTTGAGACCGATCCGGTAGTAGTGGACGAAATACGGATCCTGCCCTTTTTGCCGTCCACGTGCGCCAAACCAGACCGTGCGGTTCTTCTCGTCGACCCGCACAATCTCCGACACCGGCCCTTCGCCGGTCGTGATCTGGTTCTTGAGCTTGCCGGTGTTGAGGTCGTATAAGTACAGCTGACTCCAGTCGTCGCGCTGCGAGTTCCAGACAATTTCGTTGGAGGACCAGAGTACACGCCAGCCAGCAACAGACTCGAAGTGTGTCTCCACCTTTTCTTCAAAGATATCGCGGACCGCTCCCGTGGCGGCATCGGCAATGCGGACGACGGTGTGCTTGTGATCGCGGGACGTGGAGGCAAAGACAAGCTTCGAGCCGTCCGGACTCCACTTGAGGTCGTCGGTCGAAAAGTCATCTCCCAGCGTGGCGCGGTGGTAATCCGGAGGCATCTGCAGGCGGATGACGCGGCCGGTCTCCACTTCGATAATCACGCGGTGAAGCATTGCCACAACGCTATCGCCCGGCAACGGATATTTCCACGCGTGAAGGACCGGATGCCCGACCTTCGTTTCCACAAGATACATCTCGCCCACATTACGCTCATCCTGTTGCTGGGTTGCGATTTTTCGTGAATCGGGCGACCAGAGAATAATCGGCCGGTCGCTCTTTCGCCATCCCGCGTTATCCGTCGCATAGCCGAAGTTCTGTTCACCGTCCGTCGTGAGCTGTTTCTCGTTGCCCGTGGCGACTTCCCGTACCCAGAGATTCCAGTTGCGAATGAACGC
>DATLYT010000207.1:0-7258 GCA_035574455.1 Bacteroidota bacterium | reverse complement strand
GTTCGTGGCCAAGAAGGCGGTGGAGATGTTCCGAAAATTTGTTCCAGAGCAAAACGAACCCGCCAATCTTACTCCGCGTGAACGCGAAATTCTCAGCCTCCTCGTTGATGGCATGAATTACAGCGGCATCGCTGAGAAGCTTTTCATCAGTCTCGACACCGTCCGCAACCACATTCGCCACATCTACGAAAAGCTGCACGTCCATTCCAAATCCCAAGCCGTTGCGAAAGCACTCCGGCAGGGATTGATCTAATCGTTCTGTCCGCTGCACCATTCCCGTCTTCCCGTTCCGCGACGTTTCTTCTTCCCCACGGATACAGGCCGCAAAATGACATTGGTATGTCATTGTCTTGTGCTGTGGCGGTAGCGTACTTTTGCATACGCTTCTTAAGTTCAAGCGCCAAATTATCCCATCATCATTTTGCCAAGGAGTTGCATATGAGAAGGTTAGCTCCAAAATTCTTTCTTGTTCAATGCCTTATCGCTTTGCAGTTGTCAGGGCAAACAATCAGTTGGCAACCGACTAATGGTCCATATGGAGGGAATATACGTGTGTTTGCTGTTGCACCAAGTGGCACAATGATCGCGGGACCGGATGAGGTTCGGGGATTTTTCGTTTCGAGAGATAGAGGAGCAAGTTGGTCTCCCATCGTTACAGGCGCAACATATAAGATCGCCGCAGGTGCTACGGTGAGTACTTCCGGGACCATACTGCTTGTCGAGGGCAGCGATGTCTATCGCTCGACGGATGATGGCAGTTCGTGGAGTAAGGTAAGCTCCATGGTCAACACGGGCCGCGTAGTTTTCACATCGAACGGAACGACCTTTTTCGCATGCCGCATTCCGGGATTCGGATCCGCGGAAATCCTGCGCTCGACTGACAACGGTGCAACATGGATACCGGCACAGAGTGGTCTTCCTACCAGCGCGGGATTATACGCTCTTGTCACAAATCAGAATGGACACGTGTTCGCAGGGTCGACATTCAACGGTGTCTATCGATCAACGGATAACGGATCGTCATGGACACAGATCAACAGTGGACTCACCGCGTTCGGAAGTACGATGGTGCTCTCCATTGTAGCCTCAACGAACAGCACTCTGTTCATAGGAACCAGCGCGGGTATCTATCGCTCAACGAATAACGGAGATTCTTGGAGTTCTTCAAACAGCGGTATCCCATCGGGAATCTCTGCCTCTGCGCTTGGCGTGGCTCCTAACGGCACGATCGTTGCGGCAATGAGCGACGGTTCGATCTATCGCTCAACAACGAGCGGGAACGGCTGGACAAAGGTGGGAAATCCTCCTGGTCCGGGCGGATTCTGGAATGTCGCTTTCTTGCAGACGGGCGAGCTCTTTGCTACGACAGATCAAAGAGGAGTTTTCCGATCCACCGACGACGGCACGACGTGGCAGGCAGCAAACAGTGGCTTGCGAGGGTTCGTCATAACGAGTCTCGGTATTGCGCCTGATGGATCGATCCTAGCAGGAACGCACCGTGGCACAATCTACCGCTCGACCGACAACGGCACGACATGGTCTTTGGGAGATGGATCGTATTTTCAGGCCGGTAAAACATTCATGGTTCATTCGTCAGGGACGATATACACTGCGGGAGGTGGCACGGTTCTCCGCTCAACGAACAACGGAATTTCTTGGTCGGCCCTCCCCTCAACGGGGAGCTTTCTTGGTCCCAACGTCTTTGCTGCTGGCGCCGGATCTGGAGTGGTCATCAACAACCTTGGAACACTCTTTGGATCAGTATACGGTCTCGGATTGTATCAATCAACGAATGGCGGTACCTCATGGAATAAAGTGAGTGCTGTCACCGATCCGTACATACACTCCCTCATCATGCACACCAACGGATCAATCTTTCTCGGTGCAGGAGGTGTCTGGCGTTCTACGGATGGAGGAACGACCTGGTCGAAGCTCACTGCATTGCCAAACGTGAACACCTATACCATTGCTGGCAGGACTGACGGCTCAATTTTTGTTGGAACACTAGGCAGCGGAGTTTTCCGTTCCACTAATAACGGAGAAAGTTGGACAGCGGTGAGCAATGGAATTCCAACTACAGGGAACAACATCGTGAACAACATTTCGAGCATCGCCTTTAACAGTTCTGGAATCTATCTTGCGACACAGTCTGGGGTGTACCGCTCCACCAATAACGGAGATAGCTGGACAACCGTAAACAGTGGTTTACCCTCCTCTCCTGCTGAACTCATCTGCTATTCAATTGTCTCTAAGCCGAGTGGAGAGCTATTTGTTGCAACAGCAGACGGCCGCGTGTACCGTACGGGAGCGCTGACTGCTGTCGCTCATCAAGAGACCGTGGTTCCGTCAACATTTTCCCTTTCTCAAAACTATCCCAATCCCTTTAATCCCAGCACCACGATAGCGTTTGACATTCCCTCGGCTGGGGTTGTTTCGCTTACGGTGTTTGACCTCCTCGGGAGGCAGGTGACAACGCTCGTGAACGACCATCTCCAGCCAGGACATTATCAGACGACGTGGAACGCAACGGGGATGCCGAGCGGAGTGTATCTTTATCGGTTGCAAGCCGGGGGATTTGTGGAGACACGCAGGCTGATACTTCACAAGTAGTTACCCAACCGGGTAAGAACAAAAACCGCCTGTGAGTGTCACGGGCGGTTTCGTTTTTCAGGATGATCGACAAAAATCAGATGAACGGGAAAATGGTGATGAGGGGGATCCACCTTTCTACTAAAAGGGCCGAGAGAACCGGAAGATGATGCGGTTGAGGTTTGAGCCGTCGGTCGACCAGAGGTACGCGATGCGGAATGTTCCACTCCGGTTCGATACGCCCACACCGAGGTTGCTGCGGAACTGCTTCAGTTGCAGCTCGCCAAAGCCCTCATCAAAGTTTGCCGAGGGCCGGATTGTTCGCGTCCATCCGGCATCGCCGATGAACACGAAATTGATTCCTCGCATCAACCAGCTCGGCCAGAAATCAATGTCGTGCAGGATATCGCCGTTGACGATGTATTCTGCATTGGCTAAGAGCATCCGGTTGCCTGCCATCGCTTTGAACGGCATCACCTGCACGGTGCTTAATCCCCCGATCTCATAGATTTTCTGTGCTGGCAACACGCCTTCCGAGGTTCCTGCTCGAATTCGGATGTTCAGATTGTCATACCGACCCAGCGGTTGGTACCGTCGAATATCGACCATATACTGCCGGAACGCGAAATCACCTCCGAAGCTCTCCTCCGCAAACTCAGCCGTACCGAACGCACTCCAGCCCCGCTGCCCGTACATCGATTTCATCACTGTGCTGACGCCGAGCGACACAAGGACGCTACGCATCCTGCCTTCATCGATCGGTGGATTCACACGAAACACCTTGTTCCCTCCGAATAACGACCACTCGGTTCGATTATCCATCGAGGTGTACTTATCTTGGAGGTATTCGACCTTGAATTGACTGGTGAGGTCTTCCTTCTGCACGGTGTAGGCGGTATTCACACTCCAGCCGGCTCTCCCGAAGTAATCGCGGTAGTCCTCATGAATGAAAAACGCCGCGGCGGTGTTTTCGCCCTGCGAAATGATCCACTGGTCTTTCGTATCGGTGAGGTTGTGCCCCTCCAGCCCGAACTCGATAAGCTGACCTTCGCCCACAACGATCTGTCGCGTCAAACCCAAATTGAATCGCCACTTATGCGATTTGAACCCGTACCCCACGCTGCCGTATCCGCTGTAATCCCGGTAACCCTCAAAGTAATACCGTTTTTCCGAGCCAAGGCCAAGGAAAAGTCCCTCCGCCCGATTATAACGAAAGATAAAATCGTCCAGCGTGGTCAGTTCACTCACCCAGTTGGCGTTCAGCGTCGTGGATCGCGTACGAAAGCGCTCCTGCATTTCTCGATGACTGGATGTACGGGATCGCGTTTTGTCCATGTACCCCTCGATAACGCCGCCTTCCTCTTTCACAATATCGCCATTGATGACGCGCGCATCGCCGGTAATGCGTCCACCTTCCTTCACGTAGAGCGTCCCTCCCACCACGAGCACGTCGCCGTCAATTTCCCCGAACACGATCAGGTCGCCGCCTTTCACAACGACGTTCCCTTCGACCAGCTCGTCTTTTTCTATCGTCGTCTTCCCTTCATATTCATGGTCAGCTTTGTGGTCTTCCTCTTCAACGATTGCTTTCCGCACGCGCTTTTTGGGAACCGTGTCTTCCACCGCGCCCCCTTCTCGGTACCCGCCTACTTCGCGCTGTACCTGCTTCACAAATCGCTCGATCATCGCACTCAGTCGTTCGCCAAAGCTTTCCTCCGTCCGCTCGGTTGTTGATTGACTCCAGGCAGCCGCTGTTGTCGCTACAAGGGCAAACACCAGGACTTTCATTCGTTGTCGTAACGATCTCATATCGTAAATCCTTATGGTTTTGGCCTCTTCAACTTACGCTTCACGACGGGCAAAGTTTCATATGAATCTGCTGCCCTCTGTTGACTATAAAGTACGCTGATTCTCTCAGGAACTCAACAAACTCTTCCCGCTGTGCCTCAATCAAGCTCGCTGTCGAAGCCCTTCACTCCTTCCCCGAAATTCTGTATATTAGTCCGCCCATTACCAGTAATTGGGAGAGAGAGAAAATGAGATTGGCGATCAACGTCGACCATGTGGCGACGATCCGACAAGCGCGGGGAGGGAACGAACCCGACCCGGTAGCGGCAGCACAGATCTGCGAGCTTGCCGGCGCCGAGGGTATCGTGTGTCACTTGCGCGAAGACCGGCGGCACATCCAGGACCGCGACGTGCGGTTACTCCGTGAGGTGGTGAAGACGAAGCTCGACCTCGAAATGGGTGCAAGCGAAGAAATCATCCGCATCGCGCTCGAGATCAAACCGGACCTTGTCACTCTTGTGCCCGAGAAACGTCGCGAGCTGACCACAGAAAGCGGTTTGGATGTCGTGGGGGAAAAGAAGCGATTGGAGGATGTGATCAAGACGTTCCACCAGCATTCTATTCCCGTGAGCTTGTTTGTCGATCCGCTCCAAGCCCAAGTCGAAGCTTCAAAAGAGATCGGGGCGGATATGATTGAGATTCACACCGGCGACTATGCGAACGCCCGAACGGAGCGAGAGCGACAGGAAGAGCTTGTGAAGATCCAACAGATGGCAAGGTTGGGGAAGAAATTCGGACTCGGCGTGAACGGAGGACACGGGCTCAACTACGTAAACGTTATCCCGATTGCTGCGATTGAGGACATTGACGAACTGAGCATCGGCCACGCGATCATTTCGCATGCGGTGTTTGTGGGTCTCGACCGAGCGGTGCGGGAGATGGTGCAGCTTGTCCGACGAAACCGCTAACGTCCTGCTTCCTCGCGGTGCGCGCCCGTTATCGTCTGCAAGAACGACCGGATGATGGCGGCGGTTACTCCCCAGATTTCGTAATCCCCATAGTTATAAAAATACACGTCTCGCCATTGCCCTTCCCGCTTGACGGGTATGATTCGTTCATTCAGTTTGTCCAAAAAGAACGATAACGGCACATCGAAAATCTCCGCGACCTCATGGGAGCTTGGCGCTAATGTCGGAAGCGAATGCAGGAATCCGACAACCGGTGTAATGCTGTAACGCGACGGCGTCGCATAGAGGTCGAGCACACCGAGAACCTCAACGCTCTTACGCGGCAAACCAATTTCCTCCTCGGCTTCCCTAAGCGCCGCCGAGATAGCATCTGCGTCCTCACGATCGATCGCGCCACCCGGAAACGAGATCTGTCCTTTGTGATGTTCTACCGACGTCGTACGCTTCGTCAACAGAACGTGTAATTCTTCATTCTTGAGGAACAGCGGTATCAGCACGGCAGCGCGTTTGTAGTCGGGCGGATGGGCTTTCTGGGGCTGAAAGGAAGAAAGAGCGGCGCGAATCCGGTCGAGCAAGACGGTCATGGCAGGAGGAATAAACAAAGAAATCGACTGACTCGCAACGAACGGTTCGCCTTTCGTGCACGTGGCTCTCTTAATCCTCACACCGCTCTTGAGTATCTTTTTCATCCGCTTGCTTTTTCTTCCACAAGTGCTTAGATTTTGCAAGCCTTCGTTGGCACCTATGCACCCTACAAACCGTCATCTCTCCTCTTACGTATTACTCGATAGGATTCCCCGTGTGGCTTGTTCCGTTATCGGTACTCGCTCTGTGGCTTGAGCAGGCCGAACGCAATACAGAAGACCTCGCGCTCATCGAACGCGTCAAGCGCCGCGACGAGCAAGCACTGGCAAAGCTGTATGACCGCTACGCCCAGCTGCTGTACACCCTCGCGCTGCGGATCGTCTCGACGTCCGAGGAAGCTGAAGATGTTCTGCAAGAGGTGTTTCTACAGATCTGGAACAGGTCCAACACCTATATGAAAGAGCGCGGAACGGTCTATTCGTGGGTGGTAACGTTGACTCGGAACAAGGCGATTGACCGCGTCCGCTCAAAACGCTACAAGCAACAAGCGAAAGAGGTGAAGTTAGACGACGCGGCACACCTGGCCGAATCCCACACCACAAACCCTCAGCATGCCGTGGTGCTCAAGGAGTATCAGGAGATTGTCGCTGCCGCACAGAAAAAACTTTCGAGCGTTGAAGCCCAAATCCTTGACCTCAGTTACTATGGCGGCTACAGCCAAACCGAAATAGCGAAGATGCTGAAGATGCCGTTAGGTACCGTGAAAACAAAAATGCGGCAGGGAATCATCAAACTGCGGCAAGCATTGCGGCAAGGCAGGTCTGAACGATGAAGAACGAACATAACCGATATTTAGGTTTGTGCCTCCCGTACGCGCTGGGAAAGTTAAATCCCCGCAACCGCCATTTCTTCGAGAACCACCTCAAGACAGGATGCGAAGAGTGTAACAAAGAGCTTGCAGAGATTTATGAGGCGATGGGGTTACTCCCGTTGACGCTTCCTCCAAAACCCATCCCGTCACACCTCCGTCACAAGGTAATGGCAGCGATTCAGACAGGCGCGCGGGCGGGGAAACAGGTAGAGCGGCAAAAGCTCGTTTCCGAAGCGCCTGCCGTCGGCAGGCCTGTCGTGCAACGACCCTGGTACGGCTATGCGGTGGTGCTCGTCTCCATAGTGATTCTTCTCTCCCTGGCACTCTACACCAATTCCCTCATCAATCGAATTGATGCTCAAGAGCAACTGCTCGCGAATCAGCAACAGGAGCTCATTGCTCTTCGAGACGAAGTGCAGAAAAAGACCGAGATTCTCAAAGTCTTACAAGCGCCACG
>DATLYT010000206.1:0-8097 GCA_035574455.1 Bacteroidota bacterium | reverse complement strand
TGAACAAGCTTTGTGAGAGCGGATCGAAACTCCCGGAGGAGAAGCGGACCGTCGGCGGTATCTTTCGCACGGCGCTCTGGAATCAACCTTCCATGTTGCTCGATGTTGCACGCGTGTTCATTTCCTGAGCAAACAACCTGTTCACCTTCCGATTCATTGAATCTCTGGCAGCCTTCCCGTATATTACAACAGTTGTGTCGAATGTCGTGAGCTCATCGCACCCTCAGCATATCCTCGTCGCTCGCACCGACCGCATCGGCGACGTGGTTCTTTCCCTCCCGATGATTTCCGTGTTGAGAGCCAATTTCCCATCCGCCCGCATCGCGATGTTGCTTCGCTCGTACACGAAAGAACTAGCGGAAGGTCAACCGGGCCTGGATGCCATCCTACTGTATGATGAGCAGGGAACGTTAAAGCCCTTCTGGGCAATGCGCTCCGAGCTCAGCCGTTCCCGCTTTGATCTGGTCATCCTTGCCTATCCCACCTTTCGCCTCGCCCTGCTGATGTTTCTCGCCGGCATTCCCGTGCGCGTGGGCACAGGGTATCGATGGTATTCGTTTTTATTGAACAAGCGAGTGTACGAGCACAGGAAGACAGCAGAAAAACATGAGCTGGAATACAATTTCTCTCTCCTCAAACGCATCGGTGCTACTTTTGAGCGGTATGAAAGACCTCGACTGGCGTTGTCTGTCCAACATACACGCAAGGCAGAACAGGTACGCAAAGAACTTGGCCTCCTGCCAAGCGACCGCGTTATTGTTCTTCATCCCGGCAGTGGTGGCTCCGCTCGTGATTGGAGTCCGTCCCGATTCGCTCAACTTGGCCGCGAAATGGTTCAGCGAGGATACCGAGTGATTGTTACGGGAGGTCCCGGCGAGGAGGCGTTGGTGCAGGGTGTCGTGAGCGGCGCAGGAAACGGTGTACAGCCGTTAGTGAATCTGCTTTCGTTGAAGGAGCTGGCGGCATTCCTTCAAACGGTCGACCTCTTTGTCTCGAACTCGACAGGCCCACTTCACATTGCCGCCGCTGTGGGAACTCCGGTGATCGGATTTTACCCGCCGATCCGCGCTTGCAGTCCGCAACGGTGGGGGCCTTATACGGAAAAGAAAATGGTTTTCGTCCCCAACCCGAACGCGTGTCCGCGATGTCATGGTGAGCCGTGCCAGGGGAACGACTGTATGGAGTTGATTACCGTATCGGAAGTTGTCCAATCGGCAGAACGCATGCTTCAGGCCAATCATCCTCTACCCGTTGAGGTGCGCTCGTGACTCGTCTCGGGGCCATATTCTTTGTCTGGGCAATCCTCCCCATAACGTGGGGATTCGCTCAAGACTCGTCGTCGGTGAAGTCGGTCGTCATGCTACGCGTGGTTCCGAACGAAGCGTTTTCTGTCGGCGAGCGGCTCGTGTTCGATGTGAGCTATAGCTTTATCACAGCAGGGGAGGCGGTGTTCGAGATCGCGCGTATCGATACGGTCAACGGCCGTCCCTCCTACCGGATCCTGTTCAGCGTTAACTCGACTCCTTCGTTTTCGTGGATTTATCGGGTTGAGGATCGCTATGAAACCGTGGTGGATATGCAGGGCTTATTCCCGTGGCGGTTTTCTCAGAGGATTCGCGAAGGGAAATATGCGCGTGATTTCCAGGCAGAATTTGACCAAATTAACCATGTTGCCCGCACGACCGAGGGCATCTTCCCTATCCCGCCGTACGTTCAGGATGTCGTCTCGGCGTTCTACTATACGAGAACCGTCGACTTTTCGGGATTCGCTGTGGGACAGAAATTCGCGATGCAGAATTTCTACAAAGATTCGACCTATATTCTGAACGTGAAATTTCTCGGCCGGCAACAGATCAAGGTGAAAGTAGGGACATTCAATTGCATCATTGTGGAGCCCATGATTCGCGAGGGAGGATTGTTCAAGAGCGAGGGGAGAGTGTTGATCTGGTTGACCGATGATGAGAGAAAAATTCCCGTCAAGGTGAGCACGCAGATTGTTGTCGGTTCGATTGAAGCAGAGCTGCGAGAGTACTCGGGGATTGTCGGGCCAATACGGGCAAGAGTGAAGTAACAAAAGACCTATGTCAAAATATCAGCAGCTCGATTTAGCGGGCATCAGGACCATCTCGATAAAGACCCGCAAAAGCAAAGTCACGCCGAAGGATTTTGCCCGACCTGTCGACCCGCGCAGGTCGAGTGTCATCGACTTTATCGATTCCCTGCCTCGGATCCTCGTTGCTGATGATCTCCGTCGGCTTGTCGATGATATTGTTCGGTCGCGGAGACGGAAAAAACCGGTGATCGTGATGATCGGGGCACACGTTATCAAAGTCGGACTGTCGGCAGTCCTTGTTGATTTGTTGAAGCGCGGTATGATTACGCATGTTGCGATGAACAGCGCTGCCGCGATTCACGACGTGGAAACGGCAATGTGGGGGCAAACATCGGAAGATGTGGCGGTCAATATTTTGGATGGCAAGTTCGGGATGGCCAGGGAAACGGGGGAATTTATCAACAAGGCGCTGGTAAAAGCGATGACGGAGTCTTCTGACGGCTATGGAGAAACGCTTGCCAAGAAACTGATTGCGCTGAAAGCTAAACATGCGGGCGTTAGCGTTCTTGCGACGTGCTATAGGTTAGGCATTCCGGTGACCGTCCATGCCGCGATTGGAACGGATATCGTTCACCAACAGCCGACGATGGACGGTGCGGCGACGGGGGAGATGACGTTTCGGGATTTCAAAATCCTGGCTAACAGCGTTAAAGATTTGCAGGGCGCAGGAGTTGTGTTGAACATTGGCTCGGCGGTCATTTTGCCGGAAGTGTTTTTGAAAGCTCTGACGGTTGCCCGCAATCTTGGCTACAAAACCCAGGGTTTTACAACGGCGAATTTTGATATGATCCGTCATTACCGCCCGCAGGTGAACGTTGTGGAACGACCCACACAAAAGCACGGTCGCGGATATAGCTTTGTTGGCCACCACGAAATTATGGTCCCGCTGCTTGCCGCGATGATTAAAGCGAAGCTGACATAAGGAATTTCATGCCGGAAGACCTCCAACAGTCCTCTCCCACGGAGCAGCAGCCTGTCCAGCCTCTGTCCTTCGTCGAACGCAATAACATTCATCCTGTACTCTTTGCTCTCGGCTGCCTGTTCATCGTCTTTGTACTGTACCAATTGGTAGCAGGCACCATCACGGTGCTTGCCATGGGAGGCACCAAGGTCACACGCGAAAACGTTTTTCTGACGCGGTTTCTCACAATGGTCGGGCAGATCGTCTTCATCTTTGGCCCGACGCTGCTTTTTGCGCGATTATTATCTTCGCGCACGCCGGAGGTCTTCCCCTGGCGCATCCCTACCGTTCGTGAATCCATCTACGCGTTGCTGGGCCTGGTGTGGCTACAGCAGATTTTTCAAATCTATCTCTTTTTTCAGGAGCGGATACCTCTTCCGGACGTCATCAAGAAAGTTCTCGAGCCCCTGCGCGAGATGATGGAGGAGATGTACAAGGGTCTTGTGACAGCGGAGAGCGTTCCCGAGCTTGCCTTTGTGTTGCTGGTGGTAGCGTTCGTGCCGGCCATTGTGGAGGAGCTGCTGTTTCGCGGCGTCATCCAGCGGACGTTTGAGCGGATGGTTACGCCATTCCGCGCGGCAATCATTACCGGACTCATCTTCGGTCTCTTTCACTTCAACCCGTTTGCGCTGCTGCCGTTGATCGGCTTGGGCTGTTACTTCGGCTTTCTGCGCATGAGGTCGAACAGCATCATTCTGGCGATGACAGCGCATTTTTTGAATAACGCCCTCGCAGTCATCGCGATCTACTTCGGTATGGATGAAGAGAAAATGGTGACGATCGGAGACGTCGTCCAGCCGACAACTCCTGCCGTGTTCCTCCAGCTTATTCTTTTCTCGATGCTCTTTGTGCTTTCACTGATGGCGTACCTACGCGCAACAACAGAATCTGTTCATGGCGAGTCCCCGGAGTAAGCGATGCAGTGTCCCCAATGTCATTCCCCCGTAGAGCCGAAAGCGACATTCTGCGCGCAGTGTGGTGTTGTGCGGGGCGGGAATCAGACCCCGTCGTTGGATTGTGAGAACCATCCAGGCCAGCGTGCAGTCGGACTTTGTGTGGTCTGCGGAAAACCGGTCTGCGGCGATTGTGCCTCTACCGTTACCGGTAGGTTTGTCTGCGAACACCGTGACCACAAGACATGGGCCGAGCAATGGTCGGTCGTTCATGTCTGCACATTTCCGTTCGAAGGAGATATGGTCGCACAGAATCTGATTAACGCCGGGTATGCAGCGAAGCTCTTCTCCTTTCGCGATCACGTCGGCCTCCATTGGGTCGAAGATGCTGCACGTGTGCAGGTGTTCGTCCCTCAGGAACAGCGTGATGCTGCGCTCAAATTACTGAATCAACTTCAACTCACAGAATTGACCGAATGACGCAAACCTCTTCCAGTCCTTACAGCACACTCCCGACACGCGTCATGGTCGCTCTCGTTGCCATCCCACTGATTCTCTGGGCGGCATTTCAGGGTGGCTACTGGTTTTTCGCGTTGGTCGCCCTTATTTCGGGGTTCTCCTTGTGGGAATTTTATCTCCTCGCCGAACGCAAGGGTGTCGCCCCGCTTAAGCTGATCGGCCTTATCTTTGGCCTCCTCGTGAATTTCGCTTTTGTGTATGAGCGCGCACAAATCGACCTGTATCGGTTCTTTGAAGGCATGGGCATTCGGCTTTCGATGTTTTCGCAGCTCCAATTGTTGCTCGTGCTGGAACTTGTCTTTGTTGTGCTTGTCCTTCTCGTCGAGTTGTTTCGCCACAAGGGTTCGCCGTTGCTCAACATCGGTACAACAGTCCTGGGCGTTGTGACGATCTCTCTATTTTTTGGAACGCTGATTGCCATCCGAGAATTGTTCCCGTATGGCTTCCCGGTCTACAAATTTTTTCCGAGCGCGCTCGCGCAAGAACAGAGTCTCGAACAGATCAACCGGTGGGGCGGCTTCACGATTGCGGCGATCCTCGCAACGGTCTGGATTTGCGATACCGCGGCATACTTCGGGGGGCTCAGCCTGGGAAAGCACAAACTCTTCGAGCGGGTAAGTCCAAAGAAGACGTGGGAGGGAGCCGTCTTCGGCTTTGTGTTCGCGAACATCACGATGCTCGTGGTGCAGATGTTGTTCCTCGAGTATCTCAGCTATTCCGATGCGCTCGTCATCGGTTCGATTATCGGCGTGTTCGGTCAGGTGGGCGACCTTATCGAGTCACGCTTTAAGCGCGATGTAGAGGTGAAGGACTCGTCGGCGATCATTCCGGGTCACGGCGGTGTGTATGACCGCTTCGACAGTCTGGTGTTTGTAGCACCAATTCTGTATCTTTATATTGATTTTGTGGTGCTGTCGTAAAATCCCAATGATTGCCGATGAAAGACCCCATCCAACCGAAGATTAACGTCATCACCCTTGGCTGCTGGAAGAACGTTGTCGATAGCGAGACGTTGCTCGGACAGCTCAAGGTCAACAAGGCCACCGTGGTTGATACCGTGGATGAAGCGGATACCGTGGTGATTAACACGTGTGGCTTCATCGACGCGGCGAAACAGGAATCGCTGGATACCATCGTGGAGGCGGTCAACCGGAAAGCGGCCGGCCAGATCAAGAAGGTCGTCGTCATGGGGTGCCTTGCCGAGCGGTATCGGAAGGATCTTGCGGTCGAGTTGCCCGAGGTGGATGCATTCTACGGGACGAATCAGGTCCATGAAGTACTCCGCTCGCTCGATACGCGATTCAAATACGAACTTTTGGGCGAGCGACGACTGACGACGCCGTCCCATTATGCCTACCTCAAGATTTCCGAGGGTTGTGACCATCCCTGTTCCTTCTGCGCCATTCCGTTGATGCGTGGGAAGCATCTCAGTAAGACGCACGAGCTTGTGGTGGCGGAGGCGCAATCGCTTGCCCGGCGCGGTGTGAAAGAGCTGATTCTGATTGCCCAGGATTCTACTTACTATGGTCTTGACCTGTACGGCGAGCGCCGGCTGAAGCAGCTCCTCGAAGAGCTCTGCACCATCGAGGGCATCGAATGGATTCGCCTGATGTACGCCTATCCCTCAAAGTTTCCTCTCGACATTCTCGAAGTCTTTCGAAACAACCCAAAACTCTGTCGCTATCTCGATATTCCCGTCCAGCACGCATCGGACTCTGTGCTGAAATCGATGCGCCGCGGAATCACCAACCGTGCGACGCGTGATCTTCTCTCAGCCATCAAAAACGAAATCCCCGATATTGCTCTCCGCACTACGTTGATTGTCGGCTATCCTAATGAAACGGAAGAAGATTTTGCGGTACTGTGCGACTTTGTTCGGGAGATGCGATTCCATCGTCTCGGCGTTTTCACGTATTCCCAAGAAGAGGGGACAACCGCTGAGCCGTTGGGCGATCCGATTCCGCAAGAGGTGAAAGAGGAACGAAAGTCCACCATCATGGAAATCCAGAAAAGCATTTCGACGGAGCGGAACGTAGCGCTGCTCGGTTCTACGGTGAAGGTCTTGATTGACCGTCACGAAGATGGCGCGGCAGTCGGCAGAACCCAGTGGGATGCACCCGAGATTGATCAGGAAGTCTACGTGCAGGATGGGCAGGACTTGATGGTTGGCAACTTTTATGACGTGAAGATTGTTGATGCAGTTGAATACGACCTGTTTGCCCGTACTGAATAACGATGGAAAGTGAGGCTGTAATGAAGAGGGGACACATTGGAATGACCCAGGGACGGCTGATTCTCCTGCTGGTTTTTTGTTGTTTCGTGGTCAGTTTTGCTGTTGCGCAGATTCCGTCGGAGTACGCCAGCGAGCCGATGTTTTTCTTTGAGGCGGTAAGTTACGCGTCGGAACAGCCGGGCAAAGCGCGGGTCGATGTTTACGTCCAGGTTCCGTATCAAGAGCTCCGATTTATCAAGGAGGGCGAGCAGTTTGTTGCCCGGTACGATATCACGTTCGGTCTGTACACAACACAGGGACAACTTGCCCAGGAGCGTACCTGGACGGAAGTGGTGCGAGTCCAGGACTTCGCACAGACCACCTCGGGGAAATTCTACAGCCTGACCTACCGTGCACTGGAGATCGAGCCGGGAAGCTACCAAGCCAACATTCAGATTCAGGACCAGGATTCCCGCAAGAGTGCTCGCCGTCGACGCAATCTGCTTGTGACGGATTTCTCGAAGGATTCACTCAGCATGAGCGACATTATGCTCGTGAGCCGTCTTTCGACATCGGGAGAAAAGCGGAGTATGGTCCCGAACATCACCGGTAATATTGGTCACCAGACTGATGGGTTTTTCCTCTTTGTAGAAGTCTATACTCGGATTGAGGTCGATTCGCTGCGGTTGAATTGGAAGATTCTGGACACACAGCGTCGCGAGGTTTTACACAATTCCCAGACCGAACCTGCTTCCGAGAAAGTGACGCAAGCGTTCTTGAAAGTCGACCATCCGAATCTTCCCGCAGGCACGTATTTTTTGAACATCGATGTCATACCGGTCAGAGTGCACAGCGGGCCGCTGGCCTTGTCGGCGTCGACGTCGCGCACGTTCACGGTGCGCTGGTCCGACCTCCCGCCGACGGTGCAGGACTTGGATAAAGCCATCGACCAGATGAGATATGTTGCGCGGGAATCTGAAATGGAGTTTATTCGCGAAGCCAAAGACCCGGCAGAAAAACGCGATCGATTCCTTGCCTTCTGGAAAAAACGCGACCCCGACCCCCGCACACCCGAGAACGAGCTGATGGAGGAGTATTACAACCGTGTCGACTATGCCAACAAAAACTTTACCCACTACATGGAGGGATGGCGTACCGACCGCGGGATGGTGTATATTTATTTGGGGAACCCCGATAATGTCGAGCGATACCCGTTCCAGAGCAATAGCAAGCCGTACGAAATCTGGTACTACAATCAGATCAATCGACGCTATGTGTTTGTCGATGAATCCGGCTTTGGCGATTACAAGTTGCGCTCTCCACTGACCGAATTGTGGGATCGCGTTCGCTGACCATGCGCCGTTTTGTTCGTGTCTGTGACGAAGCCAGTGCCGAGGGT
>DATLYT010000205.1:0-24815 GCA_035574455.1 Bacteroidota bacterium | reverse complement strand
GTCGTGAGGTTGCCAGCATGCTGGACATCTTCAGAGAAAAAAGCGCCGCCAGCGAAAAGACTGAGCAGGTCGTCGAACGAGACATTCATCCGTAAATAGCGGCTGAGGTTCGAAGGATTCGTGGAGCCTGTAATCAACTGGTTTTCGATACTGTTAAAGAAGTGGAAGCTCGTTCGTGTGATAAGCGCTGACCCAACGGAGATGCCGAACGGTCCTTCCAGACGTAGGAGCACAGAATCGGGTTTTCGTACCGCCAGCTCGAACGAACCCGAGCCCGCCATTTCAGGACTTTCTACAGCGATGCTTCCCGTTCCACTCAGTGTTTGAACCCGTTCGTTGTTTGTGCGCACGCGGTCATGGATCTGTTCGATCGTCACCGCTCCACTCGACGACGCCAGCCTGGCCGTCGAGGAACAGCCTGCGAACAGAACCCAGAGGCAGAAGAATCCCCGCACATAGCGCATGTTACAGAGATCCACGTTGAATCTTGTCTTTGAGTGCCTGATTGGCATTATTCATCTGCAGCGCCTTTTTCCAATACTCCATCGCCTTCGTCTTCTCTCCTAACTGAAAGTACACGTCGCCGAGATGCTCATGCACAACGGCGCTTGCTCGACCCGTTGCAACCGCTTCTGCGATGTAGCGTTCGGCTTCTTTCCATTGTTGAAGTTTGTAATATACCCATCCGAGTGTGTCAAGGTAGGAAGCATTGTTGGGCTCGGCGGCAACGGCACGTTTTGCCATCTCCAGTGCTCGTTCTAACTGGAGTCCGCGTTCGGCTAAACTGTAGCTGTAGTTGTTGAGGATGAGATGATTGTTGGGATCGATCCGGAGCGCTCGCTCGTAGAGAGAGTCCGATTTTGAAAACTGTTCTTTCCCGTCGTAGGTTAACGCGAGTGAGCCAAGCGTGTTGACGTCGTTAGGGTTCAGCTCCAGAGACTTTTCGAATGCTGTAACCGCGAGATCGGTCATCCCGAGCTGTGAGTACGCCATGCCGGAGAGCAAGTGCAGGCGGTAATCTTTCGGAACGTTCTTGATCGCACGGTTCATCGTTTCCACCACCCGCTGATACTCCCCGCGGTCAAAATACATGTTCCCGAGAAACCACCAGGCATCGGCATTCCAGCTGGCAAACTTCGTCACGCGCTCAAAGTAGCCCGAGGCGACAGAATCTTTTTTCTCCATCAACGCCAATGCGCCGAGATGAAGCGGCGCTCGCCAGTCATCCGGAAGTTCCTGCTCCACTTCCTCAAAAATCGCCCGCGCTTTGGGAATGAGGGTCGAATCCCGTTGCACCATTCCGTAGTAGGCAATTCCGACGCGAAGCTTCACTTCAGGGTTCTTACGTTCACGCTGAAGAAGTTTCTGGTAGAGGTCAACAGCTTTTTGATACTCATTGCGGTCAAGGTACACATCGGCGAGCGTTGCAATAACCTCAAGGTCGTTCTCATCGGTTTCGAGAAGCGATTCGAGGATGGTAAGCGCCTCGTCGAACTTCCCCGCGCGGCCGTAGGTTTCCGCAAGCTGGCGTTGCAGGGGTCGGTTGCCTGGATCCAACTCCACCATCCGTCGGTATTTTTCAGCGGCGTCATCGTAACGCCCCAACGTGCGGTACAATTCTGCCGCCTGGAGCAAAAGTTCCCAGCGGTCGCCCTCGCGATCGAGGAGGCGTTCGTAAATCTCTAAAGCCCTCAGTGGTTTGGAGGCTTGATACAACCGCGCCAGGGTGTACCAGGCATTGGCAGATGTAGAATCCAACCGCACGATCGCTTCATACTCCTGAATCGCCAACTCATGCTGGTAGGTATTGATGTAGATGTCGGCAAGCGTTTCACGATAGGTAATGTTGGTGGAATCCAGGCGCACCGCTTCCCGCGCGTGTTCAGCGGCGGTAGCGTGCTTTCCCAACGCTGCATAGTCCTTAGCGAGGGCGAAATAAATGGCGGGGTTGCGATCCCACTTGAGCGCTTCCTGATACTCGAGAATGGCGCGGGCATACTCCTCCTTGCTGTCGAAAATCGCGCCGTCGATGAAATGCTGCAGCGCGCGCTCGCGCCGCTCCTCTTCAAGACGAGAACGAAGAGGAGAAGGCTGGTCGGACGAGGCAGCGGGTTCCTTCGAGCTACTGCACCCGGCAACAACCAGACTCGTCAGCACAACGAGAAATGCAGATCCGAATGAATTCATTCTGCAAAAATATATTGAACTGCTGGTTGAATAACAAGCAGGAAACGTTCGATACGCGTGTTCCCCCGATGGTGGCAATGACATCGTGCAATGTGCGGAAGATCATGTACGAGGAGAGCCAGAAATCGTTCGCTTGACTTTCAGCGCAGGGAATGCGTACATTGTCGCACGTTGCATCATGAACAACAGCGTCGATCAGCTCGGAGGCTCTATGATTCTTTCACATCGATGGAAGGAAAACGGGACAAGCCTGGTGGTCATCATCTGTTTGGCGATGGCGCTTCTTGCGTTCGGAGGCTGTTCAGGCAGCGAAGAGCTGCTTCAGCAACAGGCACAAAAAATTTCGGACTATGAGAAGCAATTGGAAGAACTACGGACGGAAAACACGACACTCCGCCAGCGGATGTTCAAAGTTGAGCAGGATAACAAAACGCTCGAGGCTCGGCTGCGTGAGTCGGAGGCGAAAGTCGTGATGGAGCGGGAGCGTGCGGACAAAGCAGAAGCGGAGTTAGCCGCGTTGAAAACGCCGCCAGCCAAAACCCCCTCGACAGGTAAAGGTGGATACGACGAGGCGTTGGGTGCAGCGTTCGCCAAACGTTATGATGAGGCTATTGCGAAATTCGAGGCACTCCTTGGCACCATCGACGACGACTTCGCGGACAATTGTCGCTACTGGATCGGCGAATGTCAGTACGCGAGAAAGCGCTATCAGGAAGCCATCAAACACTTCGAAATGGTGATGAAATACGCCAAGTCAGAAAAACTTGCGGACGCACACTTTATGATGGCGCAAAGCTATGAGCGATTAGGCGACAAGGCAAAGGCGAAAGAACATTATCAAAAAGTTGTGAAGGACTACCCCACCAGCCCTCACGTTGCTTTAGCAAAACAGCGAGCTGAAAAGATGTGAAGACGATAGCAGAACAGGTGTATACAAAAAACCCTCGGTCATACCGAGGGTTTTTTGTTGGAAGAAATTCGTACCGGGCAACTATACGTCTTTCTTCTCGATGATCACAAACGCGACTACCGTTGTTTTGGTATGGGAGAGTGTTAGGTGTACCTTGCTGCCGGCAAGCATGGAGCCGACGAAATCATACAGGATAATTCGTGGTGCGCCGGAAGGTTCGTTGACCACCTCAACATCCTTCCAGCGGAACTTTCCGCTCCATCCGATTTCCATCGCCTTGCTCACCGCTTCTTTTGCCGCAAAACGCGCGGCGAAATGTTCATGCGGCCGCTTTTGCGATTTGCAATACGCGATCTCGCGGTCGGTAAAGAGCTTTTTCATGGCCGCCGGACCCCATGCGTCGATCACCATTTTCATCCGCTGAACATCCACAATGTCAACGCCGATTCCTTGAATAGCTCCCATCGGTTATCCGTTTTCCTTCCGTACGATATCAATCACTTGGGCAATGTCGTCGATGTCGTAATCTGCGTTGGAGACGACGGTTCCAAACGTGTCGCCATAGCGGGCAAAGACGGTTTTCATTCCGACCTGCTTTGCCCCGACGACATCGCGCTCCGCCCAGTCGCCCACCATCAACGCTTCTTCCGGCTTCACGCCGAGCCGTTCGAGCGCTTTGCGGAAGGGGCCGGGGTTGGGCTTCCGCTCGCCGGTGTCGTCGAACGTTACGACGACATCAAAAATATGGTGGAAATTGAGGTAACACAAACGCAACCACGCCTCGCGGGCGGGAGCGTCAGAGACCACGGCGAGCTTGAGGTGCATTTTCGCCAGCTCGACCAGCGTCATGTACACATGCGGATACGGAACCAGCGCGGCTTCCCGTGCGCGCCGATAGGCAATGATGCCGGATGAAAGAATCTTGTAGTCGATTTTGCTGAACTCATCGAACAATAACTGGTCGAAGACATTCTGAAATTCGATGCCGCGCTGCTCGTAAATGGCGTCGATGCGGCGTCGGATTTCTTCGACCGGCAACCGCAGCCCTGCATCACGCATGGCATGAATGGCTGCGTCGACGGCCTGTCGTTTCATGGCCATGAAATCAACGAGCGTGTTGTCGAGGTCGAAGATGACGGCTTTGATCATGGGAAGCAGAGGTCAGACATCAGACGTCAGAAGTCAGTAAGATCGTGATCAGGGTGTTGAGTCAATGAGTGCCTTGGCAGCCAGAAGGTAGCTTTGTGCTCCAAAGCCGGCAACAAGACCCCTACAGACAGGCGCAATGACGGAGCGATGGCGGAATTCTTCCCGTGCGTGGATATTTGTCAGATGCACCTCGATGACGGGAACCTTGAGCATCGCGACCGCATCGCGCAGAGCGTAGGAGGTGTGCGTATACGCACCAGCGTTGAGCAGAACGCCGTCGAACGCACCGCTCATCGCTTTCTGCACGTACTCAACGAGCACGCCTTCAATGTTCGACTGGAAGAATTCGAACTTCACATCGGGAAACGACTTGGTAAGCATCTTCTCGATGTCGTCCAACGTCATCGAGCCATATAACTGCGGCTCGCGCTTGCCGAGAAGATTCAGATTAGGTCCGTTAATCACTAAGATGCGCATATGAAAACGTTATCGGAGTATTGCCCGGAGACAGTCGATGATTCATCCAACATTGTGGTGAAGGTAAAAGCCACCGTGTGGATGCACGGGGAACAAAGATGCCAGAGTAGGAAGACAGAGCAACAGGTACGGAAGAAGCAGTTTAAGCTTTTCCATTCGAAGGTTAGGCACTCGCGGGTTTCACCTGGCCGACAGACATGTTCAACCGAGCCAACTCGTCTTCGATGAACTCGCGGACGACCGGCTTGAGGTACATCTCATCGATACCGATTTCAGCTAGTCCTTGAGCAAGAATCGAGGCTTTCTTCGCTGGAGCCAACTTTTTGTTGACAACGATCAGCCGTTCAGCTTTCAGAACGCAGAATCCGCCCTCGAAATCTCCCTTTTCGTAACGAACGGCAATCGAACACTGTACGGCAAGCTCTTCGAGCTCTTTGAGGAGTTGTTCAGGTGTCATACTTTGTCAGGAACGGAAGAACGCAACATCGCCAGTGCGACAGCGTGTAACTTAGCGAGTTTTAAGGTGAGTTTCAAGCTCAGATCTGCCGCGCCACCCTTCCCACCATCTCATAATGCGCCAACCCGACCAGACCGTGAAGAGGAAAAAGAGCACGCCGGCGAAGAGATCAATCACGTAGTGGTAGCGAAGATAGACTGTGCCGACGATGAGCAAGATCGCCATGACGGTCAGAAACCAGCGCGTTGGCAGTTTGTAATGGAACGCGCAGTACAGAATGACGAGCGTCAGTTGTGTGTGGCCGCTAGGAAACACATCGCGTTGAACGAAGTCGACAGGATTGGGGACGTGTGTGGGAACAGACTCACCCCAATTGACGAAGGCGCGCAGAGGTTCGGTCAGGAGCAAGCCGGGGAGTTCCTGGTTCAAGAGTTCGAACGAGTGCAGTGTGAAGCGAGGCCCAACCGCAGGCAATAAGAAATAGCCGATATAGGAAAGATAGAACCCGTAGACAATCAAAAACACCGACGTATCAAATCCTTTCCATGATTGCCGGCGATAGACATCGATGCCGAGAATAATGAAAAGCAGATAGTAAGAGGAGTAACCGATCTGTAATATTTCCGTGACGATCGGGTGCGCGTACTGCGAAAGCCATTCCGTCGGGTTAACGCCGAAGACCCAGCGGTCAATTTCAATCAGCAGCCAGTCGTAATCGACAGGATGGATGGGCCGCACCATCAAGTAGAGTTCTTTGAAGACGAGCAGCACAGCACCGTAGAGGTACCAGCGATGGAGCTGCATGAGCAGAGGTGTCTTGCGGGTATCGGCTTCGTAGGCAAGGATGAAAATAAGCGCAATGGCCAGGATGTTGAGTGTGGATAGGAGCGCCCACTCCGCTACACGTGTATGGAAGATGAGGTTGAGCAGCGTGAGAAACGACAGAAACGTAACGGTGATAAAGTCGGCAGAATTGAGTGGAGCGAACAACGTGCGGAGCTTCATGAACAGATTACGAAGATTTAGAGCCACTGGAGCATGAGCGTTGCGATGGTCAGGAAGATTGTGATGCCGATGACGTCCTGAAACGCGGTTTCAAACGGTCCGGCAGTTACCGCAGGATCAAACCCAAGCCGCTTGGAGAGCAGCGGAGTTGCACTGCCGATCAAGCCTGAAATGTTGATGGAGATGAACATCGACGTGCCGACAACAAGCCCGAAGGCGAAGTGCTTCGACCACACGCCGCCGATGATGCCGAGAATGATGCCGCAGGCCAGCCCTAAGATGACGCTTGTTTGAAGTTGGCGTTTAATGGGATCTTTCCAACGGTTCAGTCGGATATGACCCGTTGCGAGTCCACGTACAACAATGGCGGCGGCTTGGAGGCCGGTGTTGCCGGAGAGCGCTGAAATAATCGGCATGAACGACGCGAGGAGAATCACTTTCGTAAGTGTTTCGCTGTATTGGTGAATAACAAGGCCTGCAAACAGTTGAATAAAGAGCGTGATCATGATCCAAGGCAGTCGAAGCATCGCGATCTGATAGGGCGTTCGGCGTTCCATTTCTTCCACGTCGGAACCGACCATCCGCGCAACGTCCTCTTCGTGTTCCTCTTCTAAAACGTCTACGATATCGTCGACCGTAATGCGGCCGAGCAGTTTTCCCGCGGTATCGGTGACCGGTAAAGAGACGAGGTCGTATTTTTTGAAGATCTGCGCGACCTCTTCTTGGTCAACATCCGTCGTTACACGGATCACGTCGGTGTTCATCAATTTGCTGACACGTTTGTTGGGCGCGTACAGCAGTAAATCTTGTAGAGGAATGCTTCCCACGAGAACGCCGTTTTCATCGACCACATACACGCTGTAGATATTCTTGTGTTCTTTTGCCATCGCCCGCACGGCTTTAATCGCTTTTTTCACGGTATCGTTCAAATGCACCACGGCGACCTCTTTTGCCATGATGCCACCGGCGGTCGATTCGTCGTAGCGCAGCAATTCCTCGACGTGTGAGGAATCCTGCACGTCCATCGTTTCCAACACTTCTTCCGCTGTTTCCTTCGACAGTTCAGCGACGATGTCTGCTGCGTCGTCAGAGTCCATCCTGCGGACGAGCTTGGTGAGCTCGGATTGCGGCAGCGTCTTCAGGAGGTGCTCGCGGTGAACATCGTCCAGCTCGAGAATGACCTCACTCTTCACATCGGCGGGAAGGAGCCCAAAGACGTACTCGGCCTGCTCAGTGTCCAGCCGATTCATGATGTGGGCGATGTCGGCGGGGTAGAGATCCTGCAGGATGTTCAGCAGCAGAAAATCCGACCGCGACCGCACGAGGTCTTCAATGTCGACCATAAGCTCATCGTCGACTTCAATCAGCTCGCGTGCCTGCACGCCCGCCTGCCGGGGTGAAGCGGCGGGCACGCCGGAGTACGTTTCGTCATGCGAGCGTACCTGCTGGGGAGTATCGGTATGTTTCGTCTCTTCCATTTATGAAATGATACTATGAAGCGACAATCGAGGGTCTCAACCGTTCAAGTTGAGAAGTAAGCTCGATGAATTCTTCGAGCGATAAATCTTCCGGTCTGCGACGGAGGTCGAACGGCACGGCATGGAGCTGTTCATCCGTTAACCCCATATAGCGCAAGCCGTTTCGCAACGTCTTGCGTCGCTTACCGAATGTTGCCCGCACAACCGCCGTGAAGAGCGGAATGTTGCATGGAGGCAACTCCTTGCGAAAATCGAGACGAACGATTGCAGAATCCACTTCCGGTTTTGGGTAGAAAGAATTACGGGACACCTTGAACAACAACTCCGGCCGGGTGTGAAACTGCGTTGCTACGGAAAGGATGCCGTAGGCTTTGGTTTTCGGTTTGGCGATCAACCGTTGAGCAACCTCAAGCTGCATCATTAGGGTCGCGTCTCGCACCGCGCTCCGATTCTCGAAGAGCCAGAAAAGAATTCCGCTTGTAATGTTGTACGGGATGTTACCGACAATCCTGAGCGGCTGTCGGTACGTTTTTGCCAGGGCAATCAGGTCTACCTGCAGAACGTCGCTTTCGATAATGTCGACGGCATTGGGAAACATATTCTGCAGCACCTCGGCAGCCCGCCGGTCAAGTTCAATTCCGATGACCTTCCGTGCCGCTTTCGCCAAATGCTTTGTCAGCGCTCCCGTGCCCGGGCCGATTTCGACAACGACATCATTTGCTGTGAGATGTAGCTCGTGAACAATCTTGCGAGCGATATTTTCATCGCGTAGAAAGTGCTGCCCGAGCGATTTCCTGGGAGTGATCATGCATTGCGTACCGCCGTAGAGCCGAGAACACCCGAGCCCCAAAACGAGGGTCTCGTCGTTCAATCGGGCAGGGCAATATAACCAACGACGGAAGGAATGTCAACGAATCGAGAAGATGTTTTTGAGGAGGAAAGTCGGCTTATGTGCCGTTGCATTTCGGACGAAAATAATTTACTTTGACCGCGCAGCAACAGGCGGAGACGTGGACGAAGACCCCTGTGCCGACCCGTCCGCCATCTTCTTAGCGGAAGGCGGGATGCTCGGCTCTTGAGTCAAAGTTGCGAGAAAGGAAAATGCAAGGAACCTTTTCGTCCACCTCTCTCGGTCGTTCCCAGTCTCGCTCAACGCCATGGCAAAAACCTCCTCCTCACTCGCTTCATCACGGTCTGTTCCCCCCGTCGTTAGCATCGTCATTCCCCTTTATAATGAAGAAGAGTCTCTGCGAGAATTGACGCAGAAGATCGTGGACGTTATGGCGGGGATGCGGACATCGTATGAGATAATCTTTGTGGATGACGGAAGCACGGACGGGTCGTTTCAGGTGTTGAAGGAGCTGCATGCGGAGAACCGTGCCGTTAAGGTGATTCGGTTCCGACGGAATTTCGGTAAATCCGCCGCCCTCTCGGTGGGCTTCCGTGAGGCGCGAGGGAAGTTCGTGGTCACGATGGACGCCGACCTGCAGGATGACCCGGAAGAGATTCCCGGCCTCCTCCAGGCGATGGACGACCGATACGACCTCATCTCTGGCTGGAAGAAGAAACGCCACGACCCGATCACCAAGACCATCCCTTCCCGCTTCTTTAATTTTGTCACCCGCGTGATGACGGGCATTCCCATTCATGACTTCAACTGTGGCTTGAAAGCCTATCGTGGCGAAGTGGTGAAAGAACTCAACGTCTACGGTGAGCTTCACCGATACATTCCTGTCCTGGCACATTACGCAGGCTACCGTGTCGGCGAAAAAGTTGTGCAACACCACCCGCGGAAATACGGGCATACGAAATTCGGTATCAGCCGATTCTTTCGTGGGTTTCTCGACTTGTTGACCGTGCTCTTTACCACGCGCTACATCCGGCGGCCGCTGCATCTGTTCGGCGTCTGGGGCATGGTGTCGTTCCTTATCGGCGCGGCCATCGATATCTACCTTTCAATCGAATGGGCCTTGGGAACAACATCGCTCAGCAACCGGCCGCTCTTTCTTGTCGGGTTCCTCTTTATTATCATCGGCATCCAGTTTGTCTCGATCGGTTTGCTGGGGGAGATGATCACGCGCCAGCAGCGGTCGGATGAGGGATACTCCATTCGTGATGTACTCAAGTAGCCGCACGGCGTAACGAGGCCCATGCAGAAACAACGACAGGCCGCCGGTTCATCTTCCTCTCTCGCTCCGATTCTTCCTTCGTTTATTCACAAACCTCACGCCGGGTGGTTTCTTGCCGGGGCAATCGGTCTTGTTCTCCTCGCCGTTAACTTGCAGTTCCACACCATTGGTGATTATCTTGATGAAACAGACTTCTACTGGAGCTACGCGCCTGAAGCGCAGCGCATTCTTTCCGGTAAGCCACCGATAGATGATTTTCGCGGTCCCGGTTATCCCGCTGTTCTCGCTGTCGTCAGTCTTTTTGTCTCCGACTCCTTCCGCGCGGGAATCATCATTGCCACAGTTTCCGCCGCCGTTGTCCTTGCGCTGGTGTTCTCTCTGTTTCAGCGACTCTTCCGGACGGATCTGGCGTTTGTTGCTACGCTCTTGGTCGCGCTGAACACGAAGTTCATCCAGTATTCGTACACCGTCGGCACGGATATGCTGTTCAACGCGTTCGTCAGCGCATCGGTCTTTTTTCTTTTGAAGAGTACTGAACGGAGCTGGTCGTCGATTGTTCTCTCGGCATTGTTTGCCGGACTTGCTTATCTCACGCGGTATAATGGCATTTTCGTCATCGGCGCCGTTCCTGTTGTCCTTCTGCTGGCAAACCCGTTTCACCTCGCGTGGAAAGAACGGTTCAAGACATGCGCGGTCTACCTGGCGGTGTTCTTTTTGGTGATCGCGCCCTGGGGTCTGTATTGCCTCCAAGAGCGAGGAAGCTTCTTTTATAATAAGAATTACCTGAACATTGCCTATGAGATGTTTGCGAAGGACCGCATCTCGTGGGATCAGTTCTGGAGTATCGAGTCGAAGCGCTACACATCGCTGATCCAGGTCATCACGGAAGACGTGAATCAGTTCTTGAAAACTGTGATGATGAACATCGTCACTCACGGCGGCGGAGACTTGATCCGGCTCGTCGGCGCGTATACAGGCATCTTCTCGCTCGTGGGAATCGTGACGCTCTTCAGAAGAGGTAACGATCGACGCGTCGTGAGTTACTTCCTGCTTGCGGCAGGATTTTTCGCTGTCCTTTTGCTGGTCTTCTACGGGGAAAGGTTTTCACTCTTTCTTCTTCCCGCCTATGTTGCACTGGCGTTGAGAACACTCAGTCATCCTCGTGTTGCCCGGCTAAAGTTTCTTGGCCGTTTGCCGGTGGCTAAGGTCGTAGTGGCCGTTTTGCTGGTCTGGACGGCAGTAGATTCGTGGCGGTTCAATGCCAAGAACATCGATTCGGGACCAAAGGAAGTGTTGAGCATTGCAGAGGCATTTCACAAGTTAGGGGAAAAGCCCCCGCCGGACGCGGTCGTAGTGACGCGCAAACCGCACATCGCCCACTACTTGAAGATGAGAATGGAATTGTTTCCCCTCGTGAGCTCGTTTGACGAGCTGAAAGCGGAAGTGCGGCGCGTGAACGGGTCCTATCTCTTTTTCAGCTACGTGGAAGCAAATTTGCGTCCGCAGTTTCGACCGTTGCTGGATTTGCGAAATCCCCTGCCGTGGTTGCAGCCGATCGCATACACCAGCTACCCGCCCGCAGTTCTGTTCCGCGTGCATATGACCGATGAATAGGCTACAAGCACCACAAGCTTTTGATTCTCAAAGAAAAAAGGGGTAAGATAATTCCGTTTATGAACCCGAATCTTCTTTTGCATCCCGATTGCCGGCATTTTCGCGGTGATGTGCCATGCTTGCCCCACAAGCAATATGGCGTCCACTGCGAGGGATGCTCGTACTACGACCCAACGGATTCCCACATTCTCATCATCAAGCTCGGCGCGCTTGGCGATGTTATTCGCAGCACGCCGCTGCTCCATCGCCTCAAGCAGGAGTATCCCCGCGCGATGATCTGGTGGCTCACGCTCTCGCCAGAAATTCTCCCCCCGCAAGTCGATGTGAAACTTGCCTTTTCACCGGAAGCCATCACGACGCTCCGCTCGGTACGCTTCACCCGACTGTATAATCTGGACAAGGAGAAAGAAGCCTGTGCTCTGGCCGACCAGCTTTCCGCTGAGAAGAAAAAAGGCTTCACGCTGCGGGATGGCAAATGTGCACCGATCGATCAGGATGCAGAGCATAAATTCCTCACCGGTGTGTTTGACGACCTCAATAAAGCCAACACCAAGAGCTATCCGCAAGAGCTGTTTGAGATGTGCGGATTTGAGTTTCGGGGCGAGAAGTACATTCTGCCGATTCAAGAGTGGACGGACAAGAAGTGGAAATTCAACCGAAGGAAAAAGATTGTCGGGTTGAATACCGGCTGTGGCGGTCGATGGACTTCGCGCCTCTGGCCGACCCCCTACTGGATTACCACAGCGAAGCGATTGATAAAGGCGGGCTACGAAGTCGTCCTTCTGGGAGGCGAGCAGGAGCATACCAAAAACCGTGAGATTGCTCGGAAAAGCGGAGCAAAGTACTTCGGCCACTATCCACTGCAGCAGTTCATGAACTTGGTGAACCAGTGCGATCTTGTGGTCACGGCGGTCACGATGGCCATGCACATCACCATCGGGTTGGGCAAAAAGATCGTGCTCTTCAATAACATCTTCAATAAGCATGAATTTGAGCTGTATGGGCTGGGAGAAATTCTTGAACCGGATTTTGAGTGCACCTGTTTTTACTCACCGACCTGCCCCAACAATTGTATGCAGTATCTGAAGCCGGAGCGCGTTGTCCAGACTGTTCAACGGCTCCTCCCCCGGCGATGAAGATTCTCCTGCTCGGCACGGCATACCCTTTACGCGGAGGGATTGCGCACTATAACGCGTTGCTTGCACAACATCTGGCCAAGCGTCATCAGGTAGAGGTCATTACGTTCAAGCGGCAGTACCCGGAGTTTCTCTTTCCCGGCAAGACGCAGCAAGAGAGCGGTGACCCCGGCATTGCCATTGCCAGCGAGCAACTCATCGATTCCATCAATCCGTTGAACTGGATTCGAGTAGGATTACATCTCCGCAAGCGAAATGCCGACCTGGTTCTCTTCAAATACTGGCTGCCGTTTTTTGGGCCGTGTCTGGGGACGATTTGCCGACTCATTCGGTGGGGGAGAACGACAAGCGTCATTGCTATTTGTGATAACGTGATTCCTCATGAGCATCGTCCGGGCGATAGGCTTTTCACGCGCTATGCCTTCGGAGCCGTCGATGCGTTCATTGTACAGTCGGATGCCGTTGAGAACGATCTGCACAAGATAGTTAAGCAGCCGAGATACAAAAAGGTTGCCCATCCCGTGTACGAAATCTTTGGCGAGCCGATTTCCAAGTCGGAAGCCCGCAAACGGTTGAACGTGCCGGAGGGCAACATCCTGCTCTTCTTCGGCTACATTAGAGCGTACAAGGGTCTTCATCTGCTGATCGATGCTCTGAAGCTCGTGAAAGAAAAGATGCCTGTAACGGTGCTTCTGGTTGGCGAGTTTTATGAAGACGAGCAACCCTATCGGAAGCACCTGCAAGAAGCAGGTGTGGAAGACATGGTGCGATTGGTTGCCGAGTACATTCCAAATGAGAAGGTGGCAGAATATTTTTGCGCGGCGGACGTCGTGGTGTTGCCGTATCTCTCGGCAACGCAGAGTGGCATTACCCAGATTGCCTACAACTTCAACAAGCCAGTAATCGTCACCGATGTCGGGGGACTGGCCGAAGTGGTGGTTGATGGCGTTTCGGGACTGGTTGTCCCGCCCAATAATGCTGCGGCGCTGGCGGAGGCGATTGTGCGGTTCTATGAGGAGCGTTTGGAGGAAAAGCTTTCTGCCGGAGCGCGGGAAGAAAAGAAAAAATATTCGTGGGACGCGATGGTGGAAGCCATTGAGTCGCTGGCAGGTTCGTAACGATGCAGTACGATCCCGTCAAATCCATCTTCGGCAATCTCGTACGCGGGCGTCCATGGCTTCGCCGATTATTGTATTGGCTGCTGGGCATGATGTTCTTGCGGGAATGGTACGTGAAGCGGGCGTTGCGTGGATTGCTGCAGGGTAGGAGTGGCAGTGTCGAGATTTACGATGCGGGGATGGGCTTCGGGCAGTATACGTATTACATTTCCAGTCGATTTCCGAACGCCCGTATTCTCGCCGTTGACGTGAAGGCTGAGCAGGTCGAGGATTGTCGGCAGTTTTTTGCTGCGATGGGGATGAAGCAATGTTCGTTTGCCGTTGAGGATTTACTCACCATTCAGCACGAAAGCCGGTTTGACCTCGTGCTCTCGGTGGATGTCATGGAGCATATCGCAGATGACCGGCGAGTATTCGGCAATCTCGCTCGGTCTCTCAAGCCCGGCGGTGTGCTTCTGGTCAATACGCCCTCGAATCTTGGCGGCTCGGATGTGCACGGAGAAGCTGAGCGGAGCTTTATTGAGGAGCATGCACGGGCTGGGTACGGAGTTGAAGAGATTCGCGAGAAGATCGAGTCTGCCGGATTACACGTGGAGAGTATCACCTTCACGTACGGTCCGCTCGGCTCGATTGCCTGGCGGTTGGGGATTAAGTATCCGATGCTTCTGCTGAACGCGACGAAGCTCCTGTTCATCGTCTTGCCGTTCTACTACATGGTGACGCTTCCTATCGTCCTGCCGTTGATGTATCTTGATTACGTTTCAGAGAACAAAACCGGAACGGGTTTGCTTGTGGTGGCACGGAAGTCATAAGCGGTCAGCGATTGCAGTGAGTGCACAGCTTCATCTCAGGCGGCACCATCGCGAGCTCTGGTAATCATACCGTCTTGCGCATCAGTATTGTCCGTGCGAATCTGTTAAATGAGCGTTATGAAAAAAGTTCTCATCATCACGTATTATTTTCCTCCCTCGGGTGGACCCGGTGTTCAGCGTGTGCTGAAGTTTGTGAAGTATTTGCCCGACTTCGGCTGGCAACCGGTTGTACTCACCGTGCAGGATGGCGACTTTCCTGCGCGCGATGAATCCCTGCTGGCAGAAATTCCCCCGTATGCCACGGTCTATCGCACGAAAATCTTCGAGCCTTATCGCCTTTATCGCAAATTGACAGGGAAACCCGCCAACGCACCCGTCGATGTAGAGAATATTCCCCGAGGTTCCGGAAGAAAACCGATTGCGCAGTCGGTGGCAGAGTTTATCCGCGCAACATTCTTCATCCCCGACGCGCGGGTCGGTTGGTTTCCTTATGCCGTTGCACAGGGTCGAGAAATCATCGAGCGTGAGGGAATCGATGCGATCTATTCATCCTCGCCCCCGTATACGACGGCGATTATTGCGCGTCATTTGCATCGAGCAACAAAGATACCGTGGGTGGCGGGATTTCGCGATCCGTGGACGGGCTTTCTTTCCACACCAAACCGGTGGTTCCTCCCTCGCGCGATCGACCGATCGATGGAATATACCGTTCTGCGAGACGCCACCATGGTGGAAGCTGCGTGGCGGGGAATCCTCAAGGATATGATGCAAAAATATCCGGAACTCCCCTGTACGAAATTCTTTTATCTTCCCAATGGGTTTGATAGTGCCGATTATCCGAACGATGTTGCTCCCCCGCACGGGCGCTTTACTGTCACCTACACTGGCTCGATGTACGGCGTGCGAAATCCGAAATCGTTCCTTCAGGCAGTTGAAGAACTGGTAAGCGAGGGGAAGATCGATCGGGCAACGATCCGTTTGAAATTCATCGGTCGGTTTGGTTCGGAAGTGCAGGAGATGTTTGCTTCTTCGAGGGTGCGCGATGCCATCGAAGTGGTCTCCTATCTCCCGCATAGCGAGAGTGTCCGCGAGCTTCTCCGGGCAAGTGCATTGCTCCTCATTGTCGATGAGACAAAGGACAGCGCAGAGATTGTGCCGGGGAAAGTCTTTGAGTATCTTGGCGCGCGTCGCCCGATTCTTGCATTGGCGCCACGGGGTGCGGTTGCCGAACTCTTGGAAGAAACGCGTGCCGGGTTTGTCGCGCCGAATCACGATATCGAGGCCATCAAACGGGCATTTCTTGAATGTTACGAGAAATTTGGCTATCGTAAAGAAACATTTAAGCCCAACGACGATGCCATCAAGCGGTACGAACGAAGGGAAATCACCAACCAGCTTGCCGTGTTGCTCGATACCGCTCGGGCACAACGCCAATCCCCCCAGACGTAACTCATGACCAAACAACCCAAAGATCGACCCGCCTCTCCCACAAAAGGCGAGGAGCGGGAACTTATTCCCAAGCGTTATCAACACGCTGCCGCTATTGGCATTTTGCTCCTGAGCCTCCTTGTCTTCTTCAATGAGATTATCTTCAGCGGGAAAACATTTCTGGCTGAGGACAACATCGCTTCTCACAGCTTTGATACTCTGTTGAAGGATGCGGAGGCGCAGGGGATTTTTCCGCTCTGGAATCCGTACATCTTCTGCGGCATGCCGGCGTACGGCAGCCTCACCCTCGGCGGCGAGCGACTCTTCGACATTTCGGGACAAATTCTTGCCTACACGGCGTCGGTCTTTCGGCTGGCAAATTCGGATGTAGGATGGGTCTTGTTCTACTACCTCCTGCTCGGAGTGGGGACGTATCTGTTCGTCTTCCAGAAGTTACAGGATAAGATTGTGGCGACATTGGTTGCCCTTGCGACCATCTATTCGACATACATCATCATCTGGATCATGACAGGCCACAACACGAAGATCGCCGTCATCGCCTTTTTTCCGTTCATCTTCTATCTTGTCGAGCAGTTGCTCAACGAATGGAAAACGTGGCGATGGTTGTTGCTGATCCTCTGCTTCCATTTCATCTTTATCCCTGCACACGTCCAGATGATCTTCTACACCTACTTTGCACTTGGCGTGTACGGTCTCTTTCTCCTCGTGCGTGCGATTCGAGGAAAACAGGAGTGGAAAGCTCTTGCCCGCGGTGCCGGCGCGATTGTTCTCGCCTCCATCATCGCATTCTCGATGGATGCTGATAAATACCTCTCGGTGTTAGAGTACAATCCCTACTCGATTCGTGGAATGAATCCCATTGTTTCCTCAACACAAACGGCAGAGACGAAAACGGTGGAGGGTGGGTTGGATTACGAGTATGCCACGAATTGGTCCTTCTCTCCGGGCGAGATGATGACGTTTCTTATTCCCTCGTGGTATGGATTCGGTATCACGGAGTACCGAGGTCCGCTGACCGACAACCGGCCGACACAGTTGGCAACGTATTTAGGACCTCAGCCGTTTACACACGCCCCGCAATATATGGGAGCGATTGTGTTGATTCTTGCCATCATCGGATTCTGGAGGAACCGCAAGGAGCCATTCGTCCAATTCTCGGGTATCCTCATCGTGGTTTCGCTCCTCATTGCGTTTGGCAAAGAGTTCCCTCTTGTCTACGACCTGATGTATCGGTATGTTCCGATGTTCAACAAGTTTCGCGTTCCCTCGATGATTCTCGTGTTGGTACAGATTTTCGTGCCGATTCTGGCAGGCTACGGTGTGAAGTCGTTCCTGGTCCAACGCGGTCAAGCGACAAGTCCCGCTGCATCGAAGACGTGGAAATACATCCTCGGCGGATTGGCGGCGGTGGCGTTCGTGAGTCTTGCTGTGCCGAGTGTCATTAAGGGAATTTGGGGAAGTTTCTTCGGGCTGGAAGCTCTCTCACCAAAGTTCGGGAATCAACCGCCGGCGGTCATGAATGAACTCCACTCCTTTATCTCCAATCTCGTCGTGACCGATGTTCTGGTGGTTTCATTGCTGTTGCTGGTGGCGTTCGGTGCAATCTACCTGTACCTCAAAAAGTCGATCCGCCTCCAGACGTTTGCTGTCATTCTCGTGCTTGCAGTAGTTGCCGACCTCTGGCGCGTCTCCTCTCAGCCGATGGAAACACATCCTCAGCAGCAACTGGACCGCCTCTTCACGCCGCCGGATTACGTCAACTTCCTGAAGCAGGATACCACCGCCTATCGCGTGCTGGAGTTTATCAACGGTGAACCGCCGTACAACAACACCCTGGCGTACTGGCGAATCCAGAGCGCCTACGGGTATCAAGGTGCGAAGATGCGTTGGTACCAGGATATGGTCGATGTGGCAGGATTACAAAACCCGTTAGTCTGGAGTTTGATGAACGTCAAGTACATCATCAAGAACCAGCCGGATTCCCTCGCCCCGCTCTTGCTCGTGTACAACGGCGCTCAGATGCGCGTCTACCACAACACCGCACATCTTCCGCGAGCGTACTTTGTGAACCGGTACGAAGTCGCCAGCGGGAAAGAAATTCTTGAGAAGATTGCAGCGATGGCGTTCGACCCTCGGGACGTCGCGTTCATGGTTGACGATCCGAAGCACCCGATTGATCCTCCGCAGGCGGATGCGCGGGTGATTTCGGCTCGGTACGGGATTCAAGACCTTGAGCTTCGTGTCAACGCGACGGGGAACAATCTGCTTGTGCTGAGCGAGACCTACTTTCCGGTGGGATGGAAAGCATTCATTGATGGCACGCCGACAGACATTCATCGTGTGAACTACCTCTTTCGCGGCGTCATCATTCCTCCGGGCGAACATACACTCACCATGAAGTTCGAACCGACCGGCTTTTATCTCGGCAAGAACATCAGCCTTGCCGTGAATATCCTTGTCCTCGGTGCCATCGGATTCTTCGCGGCTCGTCAGTTCCGGAAACAACCGGATACCGGGCAGCCATTGTCATAGCAACAGCCTTCCATGTGCGGCATTACCGGAATACTTCAATACGCGAAGACAACTCAAGCGGTGGATGAAGCGCTGGTCGTCAAGATGCGCGATACGATGATGCATCGCGGTCCGGATGACGCTGGCGTCTTCGTCTCGCCCCAACGGAATATCGGCTTGGGGTTTCGCCGTCTCGCGATCGTCGATCTTTCCCCCGCAGCAAACCAACCGATGTTTTCGTCGGACAAGACGCTTGTCATTGTCTTCAACGGTGAAATCTACAATCATCTTGTCCTGCGCAAAGAGTTAGAAGCCAAAGGGTACCGTTACCGCACACGCTCCGACACAGAGACCATCCTCAACGCGTATCAGGAATATGGTCTCGACTTCGTCCACAAGCTGCTCGGCATGTTTGCCCTGGCGATCTGGGATGAGCGGAAGCAGCGACTCGTTCTTGCTCGCGACCGCATCGGCATCAAGCCGCTGTATTACACCTTTGCCGAGGGTAATTTTCTGTTTGGTTCCGAGATCAAAGCCATCCTGCAACATCCCTCCGTCAGGCGGGAGATGAATGAAGAAGCGTTCGATCACTACCTCACCTTTCTGGTTCCACCCGCCCCGATGACGATGTTCAAGGATATCTACAAGCTTGAACCCGGGCATCGGATGGTGATCGGAGCGGACGGCGATATTCACAAGGAACAGTACTGGGATCCCGTCCCGAGCGGAGAACAGCCGTCAATCGATGTCGATGGATCGCCCGTTGCCCGCTCGCCGTTCGTTGGAAACAACGTGCAGATGACGGAAGCATCGTGCATTGCCACGCTCCGCACGCTGCTGAAGCAATCGATCAAAGACCGGATGATGAGCGACGTGCCATTCGGCGTGTTCCTGAGCGGCGGCATCGATTCGAGCACGAATGTGGCGTTGATGGCGGAGCTGATGGACAGGCCGGTGGATACGTTTTCGGTAGGGTTCCGGGATTTGGAGAAGTACAACGAACTTCAGTTTGCACGGCAGATAGCGCAGGAGTTCCGGACGAATCACCATGAAATCATCATCGACCACCGCGATGCATTTGACCTGTTGCCAAAGCTCATCTATCACCACGATGAACCGTTAGCAGACCCCGTCAGTATTCCGCTCTATTTTGTCTCGAAACTTGCGCGGGATAACGGCACAATCGTCGTCCAGGTCGGCGAGGGGAGCGATGAGCAATTCGTCGGTTACGAGTGGATGCTGCGAGAGCTCCGATTTCACGACACGGCCTGGAAACTCTATCGCTCGTTACCGCGGGTTGCTCGGGCGGCGATCTTCAGAGCCGCAGGCGCGGTCCTTGAGAAGCGCCATTCCTACCTCGCGCTCGATTACGTTCGGAAAGGATACGAGGGAGAAGAATTATTTTGGGGTGGAGCGATTAATTTTACGGAGACACACAAGCGGCATCTGTTAAACGGTTGGCGCCGGCGAACGTGGCAAACACCGCATGAGTTTGCTCAACGCTGGCATCAGAGCCTGCTGGAAAAATCGCCGAACGCCGACTACCTCCAGCGGATGGTGTACCTCGAATTCAAACACCGCTTGCCGGAGCTTCTCCTGATGCGCGTCGACAAAATGTCGATGGCAACGTCGGTGGAGGCACGCGTACCGTTCCTCGACCATCGGCTTGTCGAGTATTCGATGCAGATCCCCCGTGAACTCAAACTGAAGAACGGCGTACCGAAATATCTCCTGAAAAAAGCTGTGGAGGGCATCATCCCGCACAAGATTATCTATCGCAAGAAACAGGGTTTCGCCGCGCCGGTCAACGAGTGGCTGCGCGGAGAGTGGTTTGGATTTCTGGAGAACACGTTAGTGAATTCACTGCTTGTCCGAGAAGGCATCTTGCACAAAGACTTTATTATCACGCTCATACGGCAGCATCGAGATCGAAGGCGTGACGAGGGGCAAAATCTCTGGAATCTTTTGAACCTGGCGCTGTGGCACAAGTACTGGATGGAAGGGAAGTCCATTGCATGAATGTCGTAGAGCCTGAAACGCTTAAGGACGAGGTCAGGTCCTACTGGAACGCTCACCCCTGCGGCACGCAGTTTACGAATATCGAGTGGGGGTCGAAGGAGTTCTTTGAGGAGGTGGAACGGTTTCGCTACGAAGCACAGCCGTTCATGCGCGAGGTCGTTGGGTTCGAGCGATATCGAGGGAAAAAGTTGCTCGAGGTCGGCTGTGGTTTGGGTACCGATCTTCTCCAATTTGCTCGCGGCGGTGCGATCGTAACGGGGGTTGACCTCTCAACAACGTCTATCGACTTGGTCAAGAAGCGGTTCGCCCTCTACGGCCTGTCTGTCGATGCGCGCCCCGCCGATGCCGAGAATCTCCCCTTTGCCGATGCCAGTTTTGATGTCGTGTACTCCTTCGGCGTCCTTCACCACACGCCAAACACCCAACGTGCGATCGACGAAGTGTATCGCGTACTGAAGCCGGGCGGCGAGTGTATCATCATGCTCTATCATAAACACTCACTGCACGTCTGGCTCGGCGTCTTGTGGCACTGGTTGCGTGGCGGCAACAGGCGCGCAGAATCGGTGGTGGAGGATTGGGTACGCGTCTATGATGGTACAGAGAATCCATTGGGCAAAGCGTACTCGCGCGGAGAGGTGCGGCGTATATTTAGGAAGTTCTCCGGGCTTGAGGTCACGCTCTGCGACCCCATTCGTCGAAGACTGCCGAGGGTCGTCAATGCCCTTAACCAGGCGCTATTTGCCCGCTGGTGTGGATTCTGGATGGTTGTCAAAGGAAGGAAACCACTCGCCGACCGATGATTATCTTCCTGCAGGCTCTGAACATCCTCAATGTCGCGCTTGGCGTTCTCTTCCATCTTCTTCTGCTTCGAACCTTCGGCGTTTCGGTCGAAACGGATACCTTCTTCCTTGCTACCGCAATCGTGCAGTTCGGAAGTAGTTTCCTCACGGGATTTCTTCTGGACCTCTACGTTCCCATGTACCATGAAATTAAAGCGCAGTCAGAGACAAACGCTCAGCAGTTTTCGGGTGCTGTTTTTATCCTGGCACTCGGATTGAGTATTCTTCTGCTCCTCTTGATTCTCCTTGCCGCGCCTCTTCTCGTGTCTCTGTTTGCCAGCGGTTTTTCGGAAGAGAAAATGCTCGCGGCTGAGCATACGCTTCGCATTCTGTCGCTCTCCGTTCCCTTTACCGTCGCGACACTTGTGTTGAACAGTACACTCAACGCTCATCTGATCATGGCGGTGACCTACTGGACGAATCTACTTCCTCCCCTATTTGGCATGGCAGCCGTGGTTCTGATTTCATCAACATATGGACTCGACGGGGTTCTTGCCGCGCTGGTTGTTGCCTCTGCCGTTGCGTTCGCCGGTGTGTTGCTCTATTACAGAAAGCAATTCGGATGGCACTGGGCGAACCCGCTTCACGTTCCCGCCGTCCGCTCGCTCCTGCGTCAGAATATTCCCGTGAGAGTTGGCACACTGGTCTATTCTCTTCGCGGTCCGTTAACGACCAACATGCTCTCCTTTTTTCCCACAGGCTCGCTTACACTCTACCAGTATGCCGATAAAATTCTGACGACGCTCTTCAGTGTTGCCAACGCACCGATCCTGCAAATTCTTTACATGAAAGCTTCGACGTTGTTGCCGCAGTCGAAACTGGAGGAGTTGAAGGGCGTCCTGAAGGCAACGGTGAGAAGCAACATCGCCCTCACCGTAGCGCTGTTGATTCCGACCGTAACGCTCTTTCAACCGGTCTTCGGCGCGCTGCTGCATCAGCGAATTACGCCAGAAGAACTCTCGACCATGTTTGTGCTCTTTCTCGCGTTGGTGCCCTTTTACCTAACGCTCGCTTTTGAGATGCCCTTTGTCAACATCACGCTCGCTTTGAAACGTGGTAACCAGGTGCTTCGTATCGGAACGACGTTTGTTCTACTCTACGGTCTGTTCCTCTACGCGGGAGTCGGAGAACTCGGCATCTATGCCATCCCTGTCGCTCTGTTTCTCGCGCAGCTACAAAACGCGGTCAGTTACGCTCGTTTTGTGGGGCGGAAAATCCCCGTATTCGACCGTGAGATGCAGATTATCCTGGGGCGATTTCTCGTTTTGATTGCTGCACTCCTCGTGCTAAACCTCTGGCTGCAGAGCGATCGAGTGCTCAGTTTGTACGCGAATCTTTTGATTGCAGGAATGTGGGCTGTTGTCGCGGGAAATGAAACCGTTGCGTCATTTCGGTTCATCACGACGCGGGGGGAGATCCGATGACGTGCCCCGTCTGCGCAAGCGAAGAGAACGTCTTTGTCGAATCCTGGCTTGACACGGAGATCGGGCAAGAGTATTTACTCTTCAGATGCCCACGGTGTACGCTGGTGTACGCTTCACCCATGAGAGCCTCCGGCGCGTCGCACTACGAGTTGGGGGAAACGTATAAAGACCGGTGGGAATTTCACAGGACGTTGGAACTGCTTGGGTCAGAGAAGAAAACCATTTTAGAGATTGGTTGCGGCGAGGGTTTGTTTCTCAAGTACGCACTTCAACGGGGGCACGAGTGTGTTGGGTTGGATTTCAATCGCAGGGCAGTTGAGAAGGCACGTGCGACGTTGAACTCTGAGCGAATATACGCCTGGACGCTTGATGAGTTTGCGGTACGCTTCCCGAATGAACGCTTTGATGCTGTCTGTTTGTATCATGTCCTTGAACATGTTGAGCGTCCCCTCGCGTTTATTCTGCAGATAAAGGTCTTGCTCCGCGAACGCGGAATGATCTGCTTTGCCGTACCAAATCCGCAGCGATTCAGCTTACAGCATGGTCCACGCGAGCCGTGGGATTATCCCTCCCATCATCTTACACGGTGGACCCAAAAGAGCGTCCAAACTCTGCTCGACCATGCCGGACTGGAACTCGTCGCCGTCGAGAATCAACCGTTGCGCATAGGCGATCTGCTTGAGATGTTGATGGGGAAAACAAGTCTCGGTATTATGAGGAAGATGGCTATGAGGAGTGGGAGCGGTACAGCATTTCAACCTCGTAAACAGGGTCAACCTTCAACACAGCAGACATCAACCCTGTCAATGGAGTCAACCTACTGGAGAATTCTTGTGCACGGAAAGAGATTGCTCTTGCTTCCTGTTGCAGCGTTGTTGTACCTGTGGGATAGGGCACGTGGTCTCACGGGCGAAAGTTTCTTGGTTGTCGCACGGGTACAAGTGAGGGAGCAATGAGCACCGTTCATCGACAGCGAGCGCCTCTCGTGTCCGTTCTGATTAATGCCTACAACTACGGTCGTTACATCGATGATGCCATTCAAAGTGTGGTGGAACAGGATTTTCCGGCCGAGGATGTGGAGATCATTGTCGTGGATGACGGGTCGACGGACGATACGCCGGAACGGATGGCAAGGTGGGGAAGACGAATTCACTACATCCGCAAAGAGAACGGTGGGCAGGCATCGACGTACAATGTTGGGTTTGATTCGAGCCGCGGGGAAATCATCTGCTTCCTGGATGCGGATGATTACTGGTATCACTCGAAGTTGACGCGCGTCGTAAAGCAATTTATGGCTGATAAGACTGCTAAGGTTGTCTATCATACCCTGGACGTTGTCGATGGAGAGGGAAACCCTCTCGGTGTCACGCCTCAGCGATTCAACAACGAGACGGTGTTAAACATCCCATCGTCGGAATACTTTCAAAGAATGAATCGCTTCACTCCGCCGTCGTCCGGGATCTCGGTTCGCGCGGAGTGTTTACGTGCCGTCATGCCGGTTCCCCAGGAGCTACGACTTGCGGCGGATAGCTATCTGCATTTCTTTCTTCCACTCTATTCAGAGTGCATTCATCTTATTACCACACCGCTGGGTGTGTACCGCGCGCACGGCGAGAGTCATGGAATTAACCCGCTTGGCAAGCGAGCGTATGAGCCTCGAAAGGTCCAGGCAATGCTCGACGCGCGGCATATTGTTGCGCGCCATCAGCCGTATCAGAAGCCGATTTCCGAAACGGTCGTCCAAGCTCAGCGCGCTGTGATCGATTCTGAAATCGTAAAGCTCGAGGTCCTGCTGCACAATATCACAGGCGAAAAACGTCGGGCGCTCGCGAAAGCCTGGTCGCATCGAAAAACTGCAGGGGGACAGGCTAAATCTGATACCCTCTCGTTACTGTTGTACGCTCTGCTACCGCCGATGTTGTTTGAGAAGGTAAAGAAGGTTTATCGATTACTCGTCCCCCTTCAGACAGCCCGCGGTCAAACCGGCGGGACTCAGAATGACAAGGGACTTGGAATTTTTCAGAAGTCTAAACAGAACATTCATCAAGCACCGTAAGGGTGAAATATTCTTCTTCACGTCATTGTAACCTTAATGATTAAG
>DATLYT010000204.1:0-3598 GCA_035574455.1 Bacteroidota bacterium | reverse complement strand
TTCCAACGGCACACGCTCGACAATTTCGAGACCGTACCCCTGGAGACCAACCACTTTCTTCGGGTTGTTGGTCATCAGTCGCATCTTGCCGACGTGCAAGTCTCGCAGAATCTGCGCGCCAATTCCGTAATCCCGAAGATCAGGCCGGAAACCTAATTTCTCGTTCGCTTCCACCGTATCCATGCCCTCATCCTGCAGCTTGTACGCTTTGAGCTTGTTCACCAAACCGATACCGCGACCTTCCTGGCGCATGTAAAGTATGACCCCTTTGCCGTTTTTCTCCACCGTTTGCATGGCAGCGATCAGCTGCTCGTTGCAGTCGCACCGCAGCGAGCCAAAGACGTCTCCTGTGAGACATTCGGAATGAACGCGAACGAGCGTAGGTTCATGTTCGTTGATCTCACCTTTCACCAAAGCGAGGTGCTCTTTCTCGTCAGTTGAGCTTCGATACAGGTGAAGAACAAACTCGCCAAACCGGGAAGGAAGTTTCGTGGTGACGATACGCTGGACGAGCTTCTCCCGCTGCATCCGGTATTCAATGAGACTCTTGACCGTAATGATCTTCATCCCGAACTTCTTGCCAATCTTAAGAAGCTCGGGAACACGAGCCATCGTCCCGTCTTCATTCAGGATTTCACACAGGACGCCGGCAGGATAAAGTCCCGCAATTCTACATAAGTCGATCACCGCCTCGGTATGCCCGGCACGTCGCAAGACACCTCCCTCTGCAGAACGGAGCGGAAAAATGTGGCCGGGTCGGGCAAGGTCACTCGGTTTCGTCTTAGGATCGATCAACGCCCGGACTGTGGCAGATCGGTCAGCGGCGGAGACTCCGGTTGTCGTACCATGAATGAAGTCGACGGAGACCGTAAACGGTGTTTCGTGGAGAGAGGTATTGGCATCCACCATCGGTTCGAGGCCGAGCTCTTTCGCTCGTTCGTTGGTGATGGGCGCGCACACAACGCCACGACCTTCCTTGGTCAGGAAGTTGATGACCTCCGGCGTTACAAACTCTGCTGCAACGACAAAATCGCCTTCGTTTTCGCGATCCTCATCGTCCACCACGATAAGGATTTTCCCTTTTCGGAAATCCTCGATCGCGCTTTCGATAGAATCAAATTCGTATGATCGATCTTCTCGCATCACTCCAGTGCTAAGGTTTCGCGGGTTCTCCCTCTTTGATCACGCCCGCGATCGAACCTCGCTCAACTTTAACCTTGACTTTATCGGCAATTTCCACCAGCAAGGTCTTGTCCTCCACGCCGGCAACGACGCCATGAATACCGCCGGAGGTTACCACCTTATCCCCTTTCTTCACGCTATCAATCATCTTCTGCCGCTCTTTTTGCCTCTTTTGCTGAGGGCGAATAATCATGAAATAGAGAATCAAGAACATCAACCCGAACATGATAATCGTGTTCATGATTCCCGTACCCGGATCTGCCGGTGCTTGAAATGCTACGATAACGAACTGCTGAATCATTCTTGGATACTCCTCGTTAGTAAGCGAACGACACTAAGATGCGAATTAAGTCCCTACGAAGCAACTACTTTCGATTGGAGGCGTTCGAGCATGGCCAACTTCCAGGCTTGAAAGCGCTTTTCGATAATGGCTGTGCGCGCCTCCTGCATAAGCCAGAGATAGAACGAAAGATTGTGAATAGTAGCCAGTTGAAGACCGAGGATTTCCTTTGCCTGAAACAGATGTCGCAGGTATGCCCGTGAGTATGTTCTGCACGTGTAACAGGTACATTCGGGGTCGACCGGTGTAAAATCTTTACTGTACATACCATTCCGCAGATTGAGTTGCCCATCTCTGGTAAAGAGACTTGCGTTTCTCCCATTGCGCGTCGGGAACACACAATCAAACATATCCATTCCTCGTGCAATGGATTCGAGGAGATTCTCCGGTGTCCCAACTCCCATAAGATACCGTGGTTTGTCGGCTGGAAGAATCGACTGGCAAAACTCAGTGATCTCGTACATTTCGTGATCCGGCTCCCCGACAGCTAACCCTCCAATGGCATAACCGTCGAAACCGATCTCCATCAGAGCACGGGCACTGCGCTCGCGTATCTCCTTGAACACACTCCCCTGCACAATACCGAATAACGCTTGACGGTGGCCATAGAGTGCCGACGACCGGTCGAACTCGTTTTTACAGCGCTCCGCCCATTGAATGGTCAACTCATTCGACTTTCGCGCATACTCTAGATCGCACGGATACGGCGTGCACTCATCGAACACCATCGCGATATCCGACCCAAGCATCCGTTGTATCTGAATAACACTCTCCGGAGTAAAGACATGAAGGGAGCCATCCAGGTGCGATCGGAACGTCACCCCTTCTTCGCGTATCTCTCGCAATTGCGCAAGACTGTAGACCTGATAACCACCACTGTCGGTCAGAATCGCGCGGTCCCACTGAATGAAGCGGTGCAATCCTCCTGCGGCAGTAATGACATCGGTACCCGGTCGTAAATAGAGATGGTAGGTGTTCCCGAGAATAATCTGCACACCGAGTTCATGTAGCTCGCGCTGCTCGATGGCTTTCACGGTGCCCTGCGTTCCCACGGGCATGAAGACGGGCGTTTGGACGGGGCCGTGGTCGGTGTAGAAGACTCCCGCGCGGGCGGCACCATCGGTCTGTTGAAGTTCAAAGTACACGGTAGCGATCAGGCTCAGGAATTTCTTTATCAACAAAAATCCGCCGCAAGAGCGTTGCGGCGGATTTCAGAGACAAACCTTGAAAAGTCGGGGCTACTTCTGAAGACGGAAACGGATCGGTATGGACATGCGGACTCGTACAGGCTTACCACGCTGTTTGCCGGGCTTAAATTTTGTTTTCTGTACTGCCGCCATCGCCGCTTCATCGCAACCTGCGCCGATGCCTTTTACGACCTGGGTGCGCGTGACGTTCCCATTTTCATCCACGAACGCTTCCACGAAGACTGTGCCTTCCACACCGGCACGCTTTGCAATTTCAGGATATACGACTGCAGCCTGAATCGCCGCAATGCCGCCAATCGGTTCGGGCAGCTCTTCAACTGCCACGAAGTACGTTTCTTCTTCCGATTCTTCCTGCTTCGGAGGAGGCGGAGGGGCATCCTTGGTAGTGACGATTTCTGTGCTCTGGATATCAATATCCTCCAACGCCTGATCGCTCGGGGCCTCAATAGGAATCGGCGGTCGAGGTGGAGGAGGCGGTCGATTCTCCTGTTTCGTGATGTCGATGTCCTCAACATCAACCACTTCTTGTGACGCCGTGAGAATCTTCTTCGGCGGCTCAATGTCGGGGAAGAATTTGAAGGCTACAATCAAAATCGCTAAAGCGATGATGAGGGCAACCTCAAACGTCTTCTTGTATTTCAGTCGAAGGTCGACTTCGGGATTCTTTCGAATCATTGCTTGCTTCCGTTCCTTTGTTGTTGAATGAATATAACGAGAAAATCAGCACTTGTCAACACGTTCATTGCCCATCCCTTATTTTTTGTCTCCACATCAACACAAACACGCAGACAAGCGCGCCCGTTCCATTGGCTGCGGCGTCGTAGATGTCGGGACTTCGACCCGGAAGATACATTTGGTACCACTCATT
>DATLYT010000203.1:0-15189 GCA_035574455.1 Bacteroidota bacterium | reverse complement strand
CTCTTCGTCAAGGTTGGGCGACTTGAGGTTCCTGATTTGATAGTTAAAGGCATTGCCTGTGCCCGGAATCTTGAAGCCCTGGAAACCCAACCGCAAGTCTGTCCGATCCGTTAACTTATAATCGATGCGGAAGATCGGCATGTACTCCTGCACGTGTGTCTCCACCACACTTGCGCGCTGTCCGTTCGGTTGTTCTCCAAACCGTACAACCTTCTGCGTGCGAACTTTGAGTTGAGGAATCAGCAAGAGCTGGTTATTTAGCAATCGGAAGGTATAATCAATCTTATTGACCAGACCAAGCTTGGTAATAAAGCCATCCTTTTGCTCGTCCGGATTGAGGAAGTTGCCACGCACATCCCGTAAGCCGAGACCAATGGCAAATTGCGTGTTGTGCTCATACTTCACGTTGTTCTCAATCCGCACCCCGGGGATCTGCGTATACACCGTCCCTAAGTAGAGCTGGTGCACGCGGCTGTTCTTGTATTCGAGCGGATCGAACGTAAACTCCGGCGTTGCGGAAAAAATCGTCAATGGACTGATGAACTGATAGCCGTTGTTCGGGATGTTGTCCTGCACACGCTTGTAGATGTAGAGCAGATTCATGCCGCCGAACCGCGGTGTGCTCGCCTCGTACGTCCAGCGTACATAGTCTGAATAATTTTTCCCGCCCCGAGCCGTAGCCTTCTCCCGCAACGTTCCCACACGCAGGTTCATCGCCTGAATGATGTCGAACCCGGCAAACAGGTGATAGCCGTTGAGGTCGGGATTGTAAGCGTAATCCGGAAGAATGTCGTTCTCTTGCTCATCGATCACACCGTTGTTGTTCCAGTCGTCGCCGTAGTTAAAGAACGGCGGGTCGGTGTAGTACGTCAAAAAATCCTGTACATAGTCGGGGATGCCGTCAGAATTCCGATCATCGTCAGGAATGCCGTCACGATCCTTATCTTTGCCCGGGAAGATTCCCGCATCCGGCCGGCGAATAATATCACCCAATCCTTGCAGCTCATTGATGTTCTGCCGATAGCCCATGAGAAACGGGTCGCCAAATCCCGGAAAACCGAGACGGTGGTTGAAGTTCACCACGTCGCCGTTCAAGAGGTTCGGCGTCGGTCGTACGTTGTAGTGATAGAACCCATCCTCCCAGCGGTCATTGTCGTCGTTATCGTCCACCAGCGAGTAGACCGCTCCACCCGCACGGCCGGGAACATATTCTCCCGGCAACGACGACGTTGCACTCGTAGCCGTCAGGAGCACATCCTCGTCAAACCCAAGAAAATCGGGTGGAATCGGCGTGTTCTGCATTCCGTAAAAACTGTTGTCCATCGTATAGATGTTCAGGAAGGAAGTAAAGCGTGGGTCAATGTTATAGCGCTCCGCTCCGAGTTGAAGTCGTCCGAAGCGTTTTGTACCACGGACGAAAAAGGCCCCACCCCCATCCTCGAAGATGGCACCTCTTCCGATGGGGTATTTCAAAAATTCTGTACTGCGAACAAACTCGCCTTCGATTCTGAAACCCTGCCAATCGAGTTTGAAATTCAGGCCGTAGACCGACATCCCGCTGACAAGACCGTACGAGAAGTACACGACTTTGCGGTTGGAGCCATCTTTCACGTTGCCCGGAGCTTGCGCCATGTTGCGGAAGAACGTCGGTACTGCGAGGTTGCCGATGACGATACTATCGCCGTGCGACCGGAAACCGGGCGTTTCGTAGTCATCCACATTGTTGATCCAATCGTGCGCCGCCTCTACTTTGTAGTCGTTGGCAAGAATGACGGAAAAATCGACGGAATAGACTTGTGGAGGGATGACGTACGCGTAGGTCAAATTGTACTCAAGGTCCCGTCGGTCGCTACGAAGCTGCGTCGGGTAACGGGGCAGTCGGGTTCCCGCCGCTTTGTCCCGGTAGTAGACATAATCCGTCTGGCTAACAGTGTCACGTGCCGGATAGGTCGCAACGTACAGATGCTCGTAATTCTCAATGACCCAGTACTGAATCGGAAACCTAAGGTCGACCTTGCTTGGGTCCGGCGCGCGTCCGTTGATGTTGGTCATCTGATGCGGTTTGCCGTTGATGATGATCTGCGGCGTGTTGTAGATGATGGGACCGGAGTTGTCTCCCGGCGAATCATCTTTAATCCGTACGAAGATCACCCGCGGCACGGCGTTGGCGGGAATCCCTCGCAACGAAATCTCTTTGCTGTCGATTGAGCTGCGCCGCTGATGCTGGTTCACGTACGTTGCACCCACCGTGAGCACATCGCCGATGTCCGTCTCGAAGTGCCCGCCCAGGAGATACGCCGTCCACTCCCGAACACGGCGCACCTGCTGGCGCGTGGTAAGAATGACTTCGGGGTTCATTCGTGCGGGGTCGGAGACGCGCGAGGCAACGACCGTGCCACGATACTTTGGCGTCGCGGCGTCCCACCGAATCCCGTTGAAGCGCGCTTTGTCTAAGGTAAGCGAGGTAAACTTCGTGCGAATCGCATCGCCAATCATCAAGCGACTGGTCAGTCCGCTGTAGCTGTCGTTCAGAATCACCAGGTTGGAAAAATACGAGCTGTAGAACCGCGACTTGCTCAAACTACTGGTGGGAATATCCAGCACCGATGTCGAAGGCCGCTGCTCTTCATTCAACCCAAAAATCGTTACCCCATCCACGAGAAAATTCCCGAAGCTGTCGTAGAACTTCCTCCGCAAGAGCACGGAGCTGTAGTTCTCATAGTTGCGGCCGGAGTAGTTCTGGTACGTTCCTTTATCCCGGTCCGAAGAGATAAACTGAGCCTCACTCTCGTCAATAACCAGCAATGAGCTGGCAAGGAGAACGATCGCAATCTGAACAACCGTCTGCTTCATAGGCAATCCATTCATTCAGGCATTCCGTCAAAACGAATACCGAAGTGACAGATGGTGCGTTCCGTTGACATACTGCAACTCGGTCTGATGTGTATAGGCATAATCGAAGGTGAAGCCCGCCACCTGTAAGCCGAACCCACCGTTGAGATCCCCTTGCTTTCCGGGGTCGATCAACCCTCCACCGCCGACACGAATTAACAGCTCCACGGGCTGACCCATCATTGTCGTTTTCAAGGCAGAAAACTCCGCTCCGATACCATACCGTTTGACCACACCGACAATGGTGTAGTGAACCGTCGCCGCATAATCGTACGAGCGGGAAAGATAGGTTGCTCCCATGGCAAATTTGAAGTTCAGCTTACCATCCTCCGAGCCGTTGTGCGCGATGGAAGGACGGGTGAGGTCGCCGACGAACAAACCAACGCGAAGGTCGTTTTCGGGGAAGATGTCTCGTATTAGCGTCTGCGCTCCTGCGTCGAACGACAGTGTTAGCTTCGATAGGCCTGGCTCAGGTTGTGCAAGTCGTCCTGATGGAGCGGGCACCGACCAGTACAGGAGCTTCACACTGCCGCCGACGGAAAGGAAATCGGCAACCTCGTGCGCGTAACTGCCAATCAGTTCATTTTCTTTCCAGACATTGGAGTTAAAGACTTTGATGCCCACACCGACATTTCCGAGGAAATCGAGGTTGACGGTAGCACTACCGGAGAAGTACTGGAGGTTATCATCCGCAATGCCCGGGAAGAGTTGCGTGTAGGATGTCGCGATCGAGAGTGATTTCAACGAAGCAATGCCGGCAGGGTTGTAGAAGACAACGTTCGGGTCGTCCGAAAAGCTGACGAGCGAGCCGCCCAGCGAGACGGTGCGAGCGCCAATCGGCAAACGAGAAAATCCTCCCGCCTGAAGCAGCACGGGCGTCAGCAGAAATAGCGCAATGAGATATGTACGAGCAGTGTTCATCAGTACGCCAGCCCGATTGTTTTGGTGACGACTGCGGGATTGAGGCCGTCAACCTCGACAAAGATTTGATAGATGTAGAGTCCGGGCGGCAAGAGTTTGCCATCATCATCCCTTCCATCCCACGGGATCGCTGCGCGCTCCACAAACGCCGACGCTGCGGATTGGATATCGAGGAGTGTCCGAACAACGCGACCGGTCACGTCGTAAATCGTAATCCGCACCGGTCGACGTTCAACAAGGTTGGAGATAAAAAAGCTGATGTAGGTTTGGTCGTTCAATCCATCGCCGTTGGGCGTGAACGGATTGGGGTCGGCCTGTGCCTCAACGATGATCTGTTCAGGTACGCCGGTAGTGAGCAGCGTCCAGCTCTCCGTTCCGCCGCTCACGGTGGTGTTCACACGCTGCGGGTTGGACGGATTGGCTTTCGAGATGATCATCGAAGGAAAACGATTCTCTAACAGAAACGGCGTGAAGCGGAGAAAGACGCTTAAGGTCGATGACCTGTTTAGCGTCGTCGCAAGGCTAATCACAACACGGCCGCTACGGAAATCGACTCGGTGGTTGGCATGTTGACCGTCGATAGTGACGCCGGAGACAAGCACCGGCAGGTCGGTGAAAATCACCACTGTGTCGATGCCTGTCGACCGCGAACTCGCCTCAACGTTGATATCATACCGCACCTGCACGTCCTTGAGAATCTGTGTTACCTGAGGATTCAGCGACGCTCGGGCATTTTGTGCAACAAGGGTGGTATCGTACCGAACGGTGGCTTCCTCAACGCGCGGCGTTTCCGTTGAGAATGTGTACAGGTTAATCCGATACTGCAAATAGCGGCGAGGCTCAAACACCTCGAAGAGCGAATCCGGTGTAAAGACCTCCGGACTCCACTCACTCCATGTGTTATTGACGGTGGGAACATCTCCGGTCCGAAACTGCATCGTCACCATTGTACCCGGCGGCGTCACGGCACGCCATCCTGCTGTTCCCCAATTGACCTGCTGGCCTGCATCGCGCACGCGGGAGGTGAAGCGCCCCCGTGAAAGATAGCCGATGCCGTACACCTCAATTTCACCAAAGGTCGTCGAAAACGGATTCGTCAAGGATGGGTCTTGCCGGTCGACGACGATTTGAACGTAACGTGCTGTGTCCGGGTCGAAAAAGTCATTGGTTGTTGCAAGCTCATTTTCCGCAACCTGTTTGACCTTTTTCATCGTTAGTGTGTCAAGCCCGACAAAAATTGAATAGCCGCGTACGCGGAAGTTCGGGCTATTGTTCGGAAACGTCCGCATCACCACGCGGTTCACCACACGAATCGCCTGCAAGTCAATCCGAAGCGATGAACCCTCCTGTCCGGGCAGCAATTCGAAGAACGAGTTGCTTGCCACGCGTCCATCCGTAACGAGGTTGGGGTTTGATGCCGTCGGATGGTTGGAGGTGCGCGTCGGGTCGGCGTAGCGAACGGTGACGGGGCGGTTCAACGCGAGGTTGGTATTTGTCCCCGTCAGCAGGATGATCTTGCCTGGGAAGGTTGTCAGGTCAACATCCTCCGTCCGGGCTGTGTCCATAACCGCGCGAAAATCCGTATCACGAAACGACAACTGCGCGGGGAGCAACGTCGGAAGAGAAAGGGCGAGCGCTATGAGAACCAGGCACTGCTTCATGGGTGCGTGGAATTGGGTTGATGAGACCAAGAACGTTTCCAGTCGAAATAGATCCGGAGCGCGCGAAAGATGCCGAACAGCAGCAAGACGATGCCCATCATAGTCCGAAGTTCAGTCGTCACGTGTTCCGGCAACATCAATCCGGTGAGCACCAGGATACCCAACACGAACGCCGCAAGTGAAGCGGCAACGCCGAGAACGGTGGTAAGCGTCGGAATATTTACACCACGCACTCTCATCCGGCCTGCTCAACGATTTTCTTTTCCTGTTCCAACAGGGGGGCGAGACTAAATCGTGAGATTCGGGCTAGGTGAAGGTCGTCGACGATTTTGACCATATGGGCATATTTACACTTGCGGTCTACTTTGATCAGCGCAATCATGTTCGGGTTCATGGTCGCCCGCTCGGCGAGAAACCCGCGCAATTCTTCCGGTGCGATCGGCCTCGGTTTGTCGGTACCAAAGCTCCAGAATATCCGCCCGTCTTCCAAGACGCGAATCAGCAGGAGAGTCTGTTCGGTAATTTCGCTGCGCGATTCGCTCGGCGGGAGGCTTATCTCCATCACCTGCGGCAGACTGAATGTTGTCGTCAGCATGAAGAAAGTCAACAGCAGAAACGCCACATCGACGAGCGGCGTCATATCGATCCGAATGCCGAGCCGACGCCTAACTTTTTTCTTCTTTTTCTTGCCGTGTTCTCGTCCTCCGCCGACGTCAAGAGCGCCCATCGGTCACTCCCGCGAAAGGTTGGTTACGAGTTCAAATCGTGCAATATTGGCTTTCTGGAGAGCATTCATGACATCTTCAGCAGGCCCGTACATCGCATCTTTGTCGCCTTTGATGACCGTTCGGAGCTTCGGGTTGATCGCCCGGGCTTGCTGCGCAAGGGAAGGAAGCTCGTCGAGGGTCACGCGAATCGAACTTTTGAGCTTGTTCTGCTCACCGAAGAGTTGAGCCCGCAGCTGCTGAGAATCGACACCCAGGAGCAACTCCCCTTCTTTGCCGAAGGTAATCGTCATCACGTCCGACTCCGGCAGCTTAAACTTGGAATGCGAATCGGGCAAGACCACCTGTACCTCTTCGACCGGCCGGAACTTCGTCGTCAGCATGAAAAATGTCAACAAGAGAAAGGCGACATCCACCAGCGGTGTCATGTCGATGCTAATGCCGACGCGTTTTTTCTTCGGTCGTCCCATAGCAATTATTTCCCCTCGTCTCCAGAGAGGATCTCCAAAATCTCGAAGACTGCTTCATCGAGCATGTACGTGAGATTGTCAACCTTGTTGACAAACACGTTGTAAGCAACGATGGAAATAATGGCGGCAAACAGACCACCGGCTGTATTGACGAGCGCCTCCGAAATACCGAGTGAAAGCTGTACCGCATCGGGCGCACCAGTCGTTGCCAGTGCCTGGAACGAGCGGATCATTCCGAGCGTGGTGCCGAGCAAACCCACCATCGTGGAGATGGAGGCGATGGTGGAAAGCGCGATCAGATTTTTTTCGAGGAGCGGCGTCTCAAGCGCCGTGGCTTCTTCAATCATTCGTTTGACTTCGGCAATCTGTTTTTCCGGAGAATACCCCTTCTTCTGCACCGTGAGGTAGTGTTCGAGCGCGGTCTGGAGAACGGTTGCGCAAACGCCTTGCTGAGCCTGACAGAGTTCAATGGCATCCTTAATCTTACCGTCGCTCACCCGATCAACAACCGACTTCAAGAATTTTTGGAGAGACCCTTTGCCCTCGGCTTTCCTAAGCGACAACGTCCGCTCGATGATAAAAGTGATCACCATGATCGAAAGCGCGATGAGCAAAATAACGAGATAGCCTCCGTCTTGAATGAACTTCGGGAGAAAATAAAAGTAGATAACCGTCGAAACAACGAGGGCGCCGGCGAGGAGGACGGTGATGAACACAGATTGCTTCATGGAGAGAACTCCTGAGTACGAGAAACATTGCTCTGTGTGAGAGCCGAAATTATGGTACACGAATTTAGCAAAAAGCGCAACAGCGAAGTTGCCGGCAGAACGAGGTCGTTATGCTTGTTTCGGACTTTCGACGCGCTGAAGAAGAAGCAGACCGACAAGCAGCAACGCACCCACAGCAAGAATGGCAACGCGTTGATTGACGGCTGAAGAGATGAGACCGAAGATCGCAGGGCCAAGGATTGCAGAGGCTTTCCCGAAGAATGAGTAGAAGCCGAAAAACTCCGTCTTTTTTTCCTGCGGAACGAGTGCCGACATCAGGCTGCGGCTGGATGACTGCGAGGACCCCAACGCGACACCGGCGAGTGCACCGACAACAAAAAACATCGTTTTATCCGTCGTCATATATGCAACGGCAACAATGAGTAACCATAGCAAGAGCGAGATGGTAAGCGCTTGCTTATGGCCAAGTTTGTCTGCAAGGATGCCGAACAGAACAGAGCCGATGATGGCGGTCGTCTGAACTTCAAGAAAGAAAAAGATGATTTCATCGATGGCGAGATGCAGCGTCTCGTCCGCAAAGATCGATGAGAAGATGATAATCGTGTTGATGGCGTCGATATAGATAAAATAGGCAAGGAGGAACCGGGCGATGTTTCGATAGTCGGAGAATTGTTTGAAGGTGTTCCGGATTCGGCGGAAACCGATAACGATGAAATCCAGTTTCAAGCTTGCAAAGCGCTGACGGTCGGGAACAAAGAAAAACAGCGGCGCCGAGAAGACAAGGAAAAACCCAGCCGCGAGGAGAAAACTAAAGCGGATATTGAGCAAATTCTCCGACCCGAATCCGTCTTGATACAATGGCAGCGCGACAAGCAACGTGACGAGCGATCCAATATACCCTACGGCAAAACCGTATCCTGAGACGCGGCCGTAGCTTCGTTCCGTCGTAATCTCCGGCAGAAATGCATCGTAGAACACCAGCCCCGCCTCAAAGCCGATGTTGGCAAGAATCAGCAGCGCCATCCCCCAGACAATCATCGACGCCTCGACGAAGAACAGTCCCGCTGTGGCAAAAATGCACAGAGCTGTGAAGATCCCCAAGAAGCGTTTCTTCCCTGCGCCATAGTCGGCAACAGCGCCGAGAACGGGCGAGAGGAGAGCGACGATCAACATCGATAGGCTGAAGGAAAGCCCCCACAGGGCATCGCCGTGTGCCGTATCGTGCGCGATAACTTTTTTAAAGTAGAGCGGATAACCGACGGTAAGAATGAGGACGTAAAACGCCGTGTTGGCAAAATCGAACAGCGTCCAGGAAAGAATCTGTCCGCGTGTTGCGGGCTGAACGTCCGCTGTTGGTGTGTCTGCCGGCAACGGGTTCACGATCTCGACTTCGTTTGGTGTGGAGTCTCGATTAACCCACGGCCGGATTTTTTGAGCTTGCCGTCGGCTTTCAGGTCGTTGAGGATAGAATCCAGCACGCCGTTAACAAACTTGTCGCTTTTTTCCGTGCTGTAGCGTCTGGCAATTTCAATGGCCTCGTTGATCGTGACTTTCGGGGGGATGTCGTCAAAATAGAGGAGCTCGCAGATGCCCATGCGAAGAATGATCTTGTCGATAATGGCGAGACGGTTGAATTCCCAGTGCTCGACGCGTTTGCGGATCATGTTGTCAATCTCCGCCGCCGACTCCACAACCTTCAGGATCAGTTGTCGAGCAAAGTCTATCGTCTCACGCTCTTTCTTGAGCGTCCCGGCGATGTTATCGAGAAGAAAATCGATCGGCTCGTGCGAAAGCTCGTACGCGTAGAGTACCTGTAGAACTTTTTCCCGAACCAATCGGCGCTTGAAGGCCATGGCAAAGAACGGTGTTTGGTCAAACAGCGTGAATCGTGAACTGCAACACAACGAACAGAAACGTGCGGAGAGCGCTTGTTATCGCGACTTCGGGCTCATTTCACCCAACCGCCCGCGGAATTCCGAACGGCCGGAATATAATTGTTTCACGCGAGAAATTTTGGCAATACGGTCCTCTGCGAGCCTATTTGCCGCTTGTGCCGTCGTAATCTTTTCTTGCCGGGCAATCTGGAAAATCTGCCGAAGCGTATCGTAAATCCCTCCGGCCTGCTTGAGCGCTCGCTCCTGTCGGTACCCCTCCAACTCGTTGGCGACGTTGATCAGTCCGCCGGCATTGATGGCATAATCCGGCGCCCAGAGAATACCGCGTTCGACGAGTTGGGCAATGTGCTTTTTCTCATCAAGGAGCTGATTGTTCGCGCCGCCAGCGACAATCTTGCAACGGAGTTTAGGGATTGTCTCGTCGTTTAACACGCCGCCCAATGCACAGGGAGCAAAGATATCAACGTTCAGTTCGAAAATTTTGTTCGGTTTGACGTACGTCGCTTTCAGCAGTTTCGCCACGCGCTTGGCTTTCTCTTCGTAAATGTCGGTGATGAAGATCTTTGCACCTTCCTTGGCAAGATGTTCACCTAAATACTGTCCAACTTTGCCTGCCCCCTGAATGGCAACCTTCTTCCCTTTGAGTGAATCGCTCCCGAACACTTCGTGCGCGCACGCTTTCATCCCCACATACACGCCGTATCCCGTGACCGGAGACGGGTCGCCACTGCCTCCTAGCGCGCGGGAAATTCCGGTGACGTACTTCGTCTCCATCCGCACCCACTCCATATCTCGCTCGGTGGTGCCAACATCTTCCGCCGTAATATAGCGACCTGCCATGCCGTCGACAAAGCGGCCGTACGTGCGAAAGAGTGCTTCAGTCTTATCCTTGTTCGGGTCGCCGATAATCACCGCCTTCCCGCCGCCAAGGTTTAATCCGGCGACCGCGGCTTTGTAGGTCATGCCACGCGAGAGCCGTAACACATCGCGCAGCGCTTCGTCGTCGCTCGCGTACGTCCACATGCGCGTGCCGCCCAGTGCAGGTCCAAGTGATGTGTTGTGAACGGCAACAATTGCCCGCAGCCCAACGCGTTTATCAGAGAAAAAAACAACTTGTTCGTGCTCCTTGCGTTCGATCTCTTCGAAGATTTTCATCCTGTCCCCGCTCGTGAAGAGTTGAGAATGCTGTGGTATGCCCAACGTTGAAGGGTGCGTTGAAGGCGCTGCCAAAATAGGGAAAATTACAGTTCAAGGCAAGCAAGCAAAAACCTTAAACAGCGGTTAGTCTCACCGCTCAACCGACTTCGTCTATGCTCGACAAGCTCGTTCCGACCTCCTCGCGGACACAGAGAAACAACCTTGCATTTTTCTCAGCCGTGCTCCATATTGCACCGACGTTTCCCTTATGACCTCTTGGCAGCGTTATACGATTGTTGGTCTCCTTTTGGCTGTTACTGCTGTCGTCTACTGGCAGGTGAGAAACCACGAGTTCCTCCTGTATGACGACGACCGCTACATCACAACCAATGCGTATGTCCTGAAAGGCATAACGCTGGAGAGTGTCGGTTGGGCGTTTACGTCGGGCCACGCCTCCAATTGGCATCCGCTCACGTGGCTTTCGCACATGGCCGATGTGGAACGCTTCGGCCTGAGCCCCGCCGGCCATTTACTGACAAATGTCTTTTTCCACCTATTGAATACCTTCCTGCTGTGGCTTGTCTTCAATCGCATCACCAAAAACTTCTGGCAGAGCCTTTTTGTCGCCGCGGTCTTTGCGCTTCATCCGTTGCATGTGGAGTCCGTCGCGTGGGCAGCCGAGCGAAAAGATCTATTGAGCGGGTTGTTCTGGATGCTGACGCTCTTGACATACACCTCGTATGTTGAACAACCCTCATCACAGCGCCTCGTCCTCGTCGTCCTCGTATTCGCTCTCGGGTTGATGGCAAAGCCAATGCTCGTGACGCTTCCGTTCGTTCTGCTGTTGCTGGATGTCTGGCCATTCAAGCGCCTTCAACCTCCTCAACCGGGAACAAGCGTGAAGAACTTCTTCATCGACCTTCTGCCGTTCGTGAAAGAGAAAATGCCGATGTTTGTCCTTACCGCGATTTCCAGCGTCGTTACCTATGTCGTGCAGCAACGCGGCGGAGCGATGTCGACGGTCGAGGGGATTGCATTGCCCGTTCGGTTGGCGAATGCCGTCGATTCGTACATCGGCTACCTCGCGAAAACGTTCTGGCCTGCAAACCTCGCTGTCTTCTACCCTCACTACGGCGAGCAAATTCCCTTGTGGCAGACTGTCATAAGCCTCCTGATCCTTGCACTTATAACGATTGGAACATTGCGCTTGATCAACCGTTCTCCATACCTCACCGTTGGCTGGCTCTGGTATCTCGGCACGCTGGTGCCGGTGATCGGCCTCGTGCAGGTGGGCGCGCAGGCGATGGCAGACCGGTACATGTACATCCCGCAAATCGGCATTTGCATCATGATCGCATGGGGAATGAGTGAGCTTTTCCTGCACTGGCGGTACCGGAATGTTGTACTGAGCGTCGCAGGTACGGCCATCTGCGTAGCGCTGGCGTTCCTCAGTGACCGACAGGTCGGCTACTGGAAAAATACAATTACGCTCTTCGAGCACACGTTAGCTGTCACCGAGAAGAATTGGCTCGCTCATCACAACCTCGGGACGGCATATCTTCGCAAGAACGATTACGCACGCGCGGCCTTTCACTTTTCCAAGACACTCGATATCTATCCCACCATTGCCAGCACACATCACAATTTGGCAAACGCTCTTGTTGCGCTCGGGCAACTTGACTCCGCGCGTGTACATTACCAGGAGGCTCTCCGCCTCGATCCGAACTTTGAAGAAGCCCACCTGAACCTCGGAATCCTGGATACTCAAGAAGGCAAAACCGACGCCGCTCTTGAACGGTACCGGGAAGCCATTCGAATTAATCCGGAATATGCCTTCGCCCACTTCAACCTTGCCCTTGTCCTCTCAAAAATAGGAAAGCGTGATGAAGCTCTGTCTCATCTTGCGACAGTGCTGAAGATCAATCCGAACGATGAGGAAGCACGGGAAGAGTTTGAACGACTTCAGGCAACGATGAACAAACAAAGGAAGCACTAAGCTGGAGATAAATTTTCCTCCGCTCTTGCATTTTCATTCGTAGAGTGTGATATTAGCACATCCTTTTAAAAGATTTTCCATGTCTTCCCACCTCTCCCGATACGTTATTCTAGCTCTGCTCATCATTATCTCGTCGTTTTTCTCTGTTGCTCAGAATTCCTCCCCGTCGCCACGAAAACTCACCGCACAACGTGTTACAGGGTCGATCACCATCGATGGCAAGCTCACGGAATCCATCTGGCAGGTAGCAGGAACGCGCGGCTTTGTGCAACGTGAGCCACATGAGGGAGCACCCGCATCGGAAGATACCGAAGTGTGGGTTGCCTACGACGACGATGCACTCTACATCGCCGCGCGCATGTATGATAGCCGACCGGATTCGGTTATCGGCCGACTGGCACGACGCGACGAAAATTCTGAGTCTGATAAACTCTCCATCGGAATCGATGCAGCATTCGACAAGCGTACAGCGATCTACGTCAGTGTGAACCCGGCGGGGGCAATTGAAGACGGAACCTTGTATAACGACAGCCAGCTCGGGACGTGGGATGGCGTGTGGGATGTGGGCGTCAACACCGACGAGCTCGGGTGGACGGCGGAGTTTCGCATCCCGTACTCTCAGCTACGCTTCACCAAGCAACAACGTTACGTCTGGGGCATTGAGTTCGCGCGTCGGATTCAACGCAAAAATGAAGAATCGTACCTCACTCTGCATCCGCGTAACGATCAGGTGCGCGTGTCACGTTTCGCGGAATTGCACGGAATAGAAGGTATTGAACCGCCGGCTCGGATAGAGATTCTGCCGTACGTTGTCAGCACAGGAAAATTTTTGGAACAGCCTTCCGTGCATGCGTTCAACATGGGTCGCAAGGATCCCTTTGTGTTCGGGAGGGATTATCAAGCAACGGTGGGTGCGGATGCGAAAATCGGTCTCGGTGGAGAGATGACTCTCGATGCTACGCTGAACCCGGATTTCGCCCAAGTTGAGGTGGACCCCGCCGTCGTCAACCTCACCGCGTACGAAGTACGATTCGATGAAAAGCGACCGTTCTTTATCGAAGGCTCGAACATCCTCCGCTTTGGGCGTGGTGGAGCTGTCTCGCTACAAGATTTCAACTGGCGCGACCCGAATTTCTTCTACAGCCGTCGCATCGGCCGAGCGCCGCAGGGCTCGGTGATGCATAGCGGATTCCGCCACATTCCCGACCGCACCACGATCCTCGGCGCCGCGAAAGTGAGCGGGAAGATCGACAACACCTGGTCGATTGCCGCGTTGAGTGCGGTGACGGACCGCGAATACGGCGAGGTTGACTCGGCAGGAGTACGCTTTCGCGATGAAATCGAGCCGCTGACGTACTTCGGCATTGTGCGAACGCAGAAAGAGTTCAACGAAGCGCGGCAAGCATTGGGCATTATTGCAACCGCGATGGGACGACGTTTCCGCGAGGATCGACTACGGGATATTATGAATGACCGTGCTTTCTCCGGCGGCGTGGACGGCTGGGTCTTTCTCGACGATGAGCGGGAATGGGTCGTAACCGGATGGGCAGGCCTCTCCACAGTCTCCGGCACACAGCGACGCATGCTCGCGCTGCAACAATCGCCTCAACATTACTTCCAGCGACCCGATGCCGAGCATGTGGAAGTCGACCCAAACGCGACAACGATGACGGGCTGGGCTTCCCGTGTCTGGCTGGACAAAGTGAAAGGCAATTTCATCTTCAACGCAGCGATCGGCGCCATTCACCCCAAGTTTGAAACCAATGACGCCGGCTTCCTCAATTTCGCCGATTACATCAACGCCCACATCTACACCGGTTATCAAAACTTCGAGCCTGACGAGATTTTCCGGTGGAAGATTTTCACGACGGCATTGCTACAGGAATACAACTTCGGCGGTTATCGAATCGGCGGCAACATTCGCGCAGCATTTGAAGCACAGTTCCTGAATTACTGGGGTGGATATGTTTCCGGAGGGTATTCACCCGAAAGCTACGACGACCAGCGCACTCGTGGCGGCCCGCTGATGAAAGCACTCCGCAGTCAATTTTTTTCCGCCGGATTCTATAGTGATAGCCGGAAAGCACTCAGAGGTATACTTTCGTTCACTGGCGCTTCGGGCGCGTCGGGCGGATGGCAATACAGCTATGGACTCACCCTGACCTGGAAAGCTTCGAAGACCGTTAACGTGAGCTTCAACCCGTCGCTCCTGCGCGTCTACCAGGTAGCACAGTACATCACCAGCATTGCCGATCCCTACGCAACGGAAACCTATGGCAGGCGATACGTCTTTGGTGTGCTAGATCAAACACAGCTCGCAGCATCACTACGGCTCAACTGGACGTTCACTCCGAAACTCAGCCTTCAGCTCTACATGCAGCCGCTTCTCTCGACCGGCCGTTACAGCGACCTCAAAGAGTTGGCAGCGCCGCGCACCTTCACGTTCAACCACTACAACCGCCTTCCTTCCATCATGACGTTCAGCGACAACCGCTACACCATCGATCCCGATGGCCCTGTCAGACCCGCTCCGGCCTTTACGCTCGGCAACCCCGATTTCAACTTCAAGTCGCTCCGTCTGAACGCCGTGCTACGCTGGGAATACTCCCCCGGCTCCACGCTCTATGTGGCATGGACGAATCAGAAAATTGATTTCGAGAACCACGGCGACTTCCGATTCGGAACAGACCTGAGCAGGCTTCTGCGCGACCGGCCGGATAATGTGTTCTCGGTGAAGATGACCTACTGGTGGGGGATGTAGAAG
>DATLYT010000202.1:0-2511 GCA_035574455.1 Bacteroidota bacterium | reverse complement strand
TCAAGCGGTTACGGAGCCGCAAGCGCGCCAGCTTGCACTGTTGCATGAGTTCTATTTTGCGAAGCTTGCACAGGAATTGCGCGTGGTATCCGTCCGGAAGATTCGCTCGTTTCTCTATGCTACGCCCGAGCAAAAAGGCCGACTCATCGGTGCGGCGAGAACGAACATCGCCAAACCCTGGCTCTGGCAGATTCATCTCAACCTCGGCGATGTGGAAGGCAGTCTCAAGCACGAATTGGTACACGTGATGGCAGCAGAATTCGGCTTTCCTCTGTTTCGCGTGGGCTTAAATCCCGGACTAATCGAAGGTCTTGCGATGGCTGTTGAGCGCGTGCAGTACGACGAAACCATTCATCGCGTCGCGGCACAGATTCGTTCACTCAATCTGCCTGTTGAGATCGAGGGATTGTTTTCCTTCACAGGGTTTGCGCGGTCGCATCCGAGTGTCAGCTATGCTCTTGCAGGCTCGTTCAGCAGATTTCTTATCGATCAGTACGGCATGCGGCGATTCAAACGGCTTTATCGCTCCGGAGATTTCCAAGCCGTCTACAACAAGGACATGGCGATTCTCATCGCGGAGTGGGAGCGACACCTAGCACGCTACCGAGTCGATGAGGACGAGCGCGCAAAGGCAGAATATTTATTCAAACGGCCGTCGATTTTCGATAAAGAGTGCGCTCGTGTGATTGCCAACATAAACTCCGAAACGAGAAAACGGTACGAGCGGGGCGATTACCCGGGTGCGCTCGCATCGGCAAATCGTTCCTTGCAATTGAGTCGAAACACAGAAGCCATTTTTCACAAGATGAATAGCCTGTTGCGGTTGGGGCAGTATCACGAAGCAATCGAGTTTGCGAACCAGTCATTGAACGACACCGTCATGGCGAGTTCGCTTCTTCCCCTGAAACTTCAACTCGGTGATGCACAATGGGCTGTCGGTGAGATCCATCAGGCGCGAGCGATGTACGCCGACCTTCTTCGCAAGAACATCAGTCTCGCTATGGACGAGTCTCTTCTACTTCGGTTGGAGGTCCTCAAAGACCACGCGCTTGCCAAAGAGCTACTGCCGTATTTTGTCGGGACGCTTGCTGATTCTTCCAAGCTCGGCATACTGCACTCCACACTTGAACGGTCGCCACGCCATGATCTTGTCGCATACATCCTCGCTCGCGAATATGCTGCGCAAGGCAATGAACGTCGGGCGATTCAACTGTTACGCGGTTTTGAAAGAATGCCCTCGGATGTATTGGAGCTTCAACGACAGCTGCGGTTGGCGCGCTGGGAATATGGAGTCGGCCAATTTCAGCGAGCAAAAATTCACTTCTGGCAGTCGCTGAACTACACCAGCTCGGACGCGCTCCAGTTCCGCATCAGCGAATGGCTTGACCGCTGCGAATGGATGACACATCCGCCATCTGCGATCTTTGAGAAACAGAATGGGGAATTGCTGTCCCGTCTCGACGATGAGAATGCACTCGATGACGAGCCACAACAGCTACGGAGGCCTGTGCCAGCTTCGAATTGATTTTGGAACATTTTTTGGGCACATTCGTCCACGCACCGCGATTCATTTAATACTGCCCTCAACATCACGGAGCCGAAATCGTGTCCGTGAACAACTCTGGAGACCATCATGAAAACGACCATTACCGATGTGTGGGCGCGGGAGATTTTGGACTCGCGCGGCAATCCTACCGTAGAAGTCGAAGTTGAGCTCGAAGACGGAACGCGAGCACGTGCTGCAGTTCCCAGTGGAGCTTCTACCGGTGAGCACGAAGCCGTGGAATTGCGCGATGGCGACAATACACGCTACATGGGGAAAGGCGTTCTCAAAGCCGTCGAGAATGTGAACAATGTGATTTCCGAAGAAGTGATTGGTTTCGACGCCCAGGACCAGGTCGGCATCGATAAGATGATGATCGAGCTGGATGGTACGCCGACGAAAAGCAAGTTAGGAGCGAATGCCATTCTCGGTGTGTCGCTTGCTGTCGCGCGAGCGGCCGCGCAATCGTTGGGTCTTCCGTTGTATCGCTACATTGGCGGAACGAATGCGCGCATTCTTCCGGTCCCGCTTATGAATATCCTCAACGGCGGGAAGCATGCGGACAACAACGTGGACCCACAGGAGTTTATGATCATGCCAATCGATGCGCCGTCATTCGCCGAAGCGTTGCGGATGGGGGCGGAGATCTTCCACGCACTCAAATCTGTTCTCAAAAAGAAAGGCTACAACACCGCTGTTGGCGATGAAGGCGGTTTTGCGCCGAGCCTCAGATCGAACGAAGAAGCTATTGAGGTGATCCTCGAAGCCATCGGCACAACGAGTTACAAAGCGGGAGAACAGGTCTACATTGCCCTCGATCCGGCGGCGAGCGAGTTTTATGACGCCGACAAAAAGAAATATGTCTTCAGCAAGTCCGATAAATCGGAGAAGTCGTCTGAGCAGATGGTGAAATTTTGGGAGAGTTGGGTCAGGCAATATCCCATTGCATCCCTGGAGGACGGGATGGC
>DATLYT010000201.1:0-12364 GCA_035574455.1 Bacteroidota bacterium | reverse complement strand
CGCGCTATCGTCGCTGATCCAGCCGGTGAACTCACCGGACACTCCTGCGGATGAACCGCCCTGCCATTCGGCCACTCCAGCATAGCGTTGTACTCGCACCGGATAGGGGATAGCGACCACCTCAAGCTCTTCGCGTTGAGGCAAGAAATCGAGATGCGTCTTCCCCAAGGCCCCATCGACCATTGTGGCAACGCTCAACCGGCCAACCGAACCGGCAACGTAACGGGTGAAGAAAAAGAGTGAGGGTCCGTTGACGAACGGCTCGGCGTTCGAGAGAACGACCTCTTTCAAGGTTTGCCCTACGTTGACGTCTCGCTCGGCGTACGTAATCGCCCGCGTCGAATCGTCATAGCTCATGTGAATCTCCGTGCGGGATGAGCCGTTTCGCCACATGCCAAGGTATTCCCGCGTCATGACATTGTCGGCAGTGATGACGCACGAATTGTATTCTTCGATATCCACAAAGGGTAAGTCCGGATTGGAGAAAACATTCATCGACACGATGTAACGTCGGGAGTCGGTCGGATGCCGCTCCGTCTTGACAACCACAGTACCAAGACGAAGGAAGTTCCATCGCACTTTGTAGGTCAGTTCCTCGCCATCGTTGAGGAGTAAACCCAACTTTGCGTCCTGTGCTGTTGCGTTGAAAGTGAGAAGCACTGCTGCGCTGAGTATCATTGTTTTGGTCGTCATGAGGTTCTTCCTTCAGACTATTGTTGTGGCTACAGACAGACTTCGTCACGAAGATGCTGGGGAATCAACCGCACGTTGGGAATCACTCCTTGCCATGTTGTCCTGAAAAAGTCTTTCAGGAATTCGGAATACGAAGAGTACACCGATGAGCCCGCCTGTCGGTATTCTTCTTGCAGGAGCTGATGCACTTTCGGCAGGTTGTACCACGGAATCCCGGCAAACAGATGGTGCTCAAGGTGATAATTCAGATTGCACATCATGAAGCGCACGAAGGGATTGCTGACGACAGTCCGGGTATCGGTAAACTCGTTTCCGCCGGTCGTCATGCCGTGCTCAGCGAGACCGCGTACGTTCGAGAGCTGTCCCGCAAGGAGCAGAGGGATAAGCCAGCAGTGCCATACCGTTGCAAAAGGAACCAGCCACACAACCGCTGCGATGATGAGCACCATCAACCCGTACTCAACGAGGATGTCCTTGCGGTGTTGAGAATGTGCTTTTTGAAAACCTACCACGGCAACGGTGCCGATGTAGATGTAAATTCCAACGATCAACACCACGTAGTACACTAACACAAGCGGGACTGAGCGTGGCGATGTTGCTTCGATATCATCGGGGTCTTCGGCTGTGCGCGTATGCCCGTGATGCAACAGATGGATCGAACGATAGGCGCTATAGGAAACCAACCCCGGCAGTCCACAGATGAATCCTAACCACCGCGTAACAGCCCGATTTTTGGTAAGCAGCGAATGCGTCGCATCGTGCATGATGATCGGCAGGCCGTTCACGCAGCAAGCCATCAGGAAATAACCGGCCAGGTGGAGGACGAAGAAATCGGTATTCATCACCATCCACCCTGCAGCGAACCAGAGAGCGATGAACACAGCTATCATCCAGTTGTACCGGGTGTCGAGCTGCTGCAAGGACCGGAGAACCTGCCACTTTTCCGACGGAATGGATTTCCGGTCGAGCACCGTCAGCACGTCTGAATGCGTGCAACCGTAGATTTGCATGGCTGGGCTGTTCATGATGAACTCCTTTTGGGAATGATTGTTATTGCTGCGTGTTCAAAGTCGAATGTCTTGCGCTAAAATCTGTTAGCAGTATACCCACGTTGTCCCGTTCTGTTGTCACGGTATTGCCAGGTCTTTGTCAAAAAACTGTCGAGCGCGAGTCCTCAACCAATCTCCACAGCGGTATCGCCCAACAGCTCGTCGATAACGATGCGCAGTGTCCCAACCGCTGTCGTAAATTGCAGTATCGGCGCGCAGCCAATAATCAGATTGCCGATGCTCTGTTCCTGGCAGCGAAGTTCAATCAGCCGCCGATAGGAAGCCGGAGAGAGAGCAACCGCTTCCGGCACGGTACCTTGCTCGGCGTAAAAACGGCTCGCTTCTTCGTGAATGGCTTCAACAAGGTCGAACGAGGTCTTCATGGCTTTATCATCTCCTGGAAAAATGACCCATCGTAATCTCTGTATGCAACATACTGCAGACAGAGACGACAGTTGCCATGAATGTGTCAGATGGATGTAAAAGAATTGTCCTTAGAGCAGCGGCGATGAATCAACGTGGAACGACTGCCACGGAGACTCAACGAACACAGAGGGAGGAAATAAGCAGAAAGGAACTGTCTAAAACAGCTGGCCGAAGTTCAGGTAAAGGCCGGTGGATTCCTTGCTAAACCCGACGTCCAGTCGGACAACGAACGTATCGAAATAGTACCGCAAACCCAGGACAGAGTTTCGTGCCCACGAGCGCGCATCCATCGTGTTCAACGACTCCCAGACCTTTCCGGCATCGTAACCGAGAACACCGCCCAAGCGTCCACACAGTGGAAACCGAAGCTCGACGTTTCCGAGCAGCATGAGCTTATCCAGAAACCGGTCCTGCGGATATCCACGGAGCGTTCTGGTGCCGCCGAGAGACGAAAGCGTGTGAAGCGGCAGGTTCTTGCCGTCAATTCCCTGAACCATCCAGCGAAAAGCAAAAACACTTTTCGGATAGAACAAGACAGAGTACGTTTGATAGGTAAGCCTGTAACTCCGCAGGGAATAATCACCGCCCCACGATGCATCGCCCCCTTCGAGATCGAGCTGTAACACCGCGCCGCGGGATGGATTGATGTAGCTGTCGCGTGAGTCATAGCGAAGCGACCCAAACATCGCCAGCGCGCTACTCTTGCCGAGATTGACGGGCGCTTGACGACTGAACGAGCCTGTAGGATGGTAGCCAACATTCCGAACCGCCTTATACCGAATGCCAATCTGCCCCACCAAGCTCTGACTGAAACCCCTACTCAGCGTAGCAGAAATGTCGAGCGGCTCTTTGGTATAGGTCTCGCGGTTCTCCTTGCGCGTTGCATTTCCGACACCGTAGAAGTTATTGACGAGGTACTTGTCATAGTCGGCAACAAGGTCAAACGCGAGAGGGTATATGGTGCCTTGACGCAACTCAAAGTCGGGGATGGAAAAGACAAACCGGTACCAGCGCTCGCCCTTCGTGCTATTGAATGCCGTGATGTCAAATGACTCTGACCAACCGGCGTAATTGAGCAGGAACAATTTTGCGCCATAGCCAAGCCCGACATCAGTATCATAGGAGAGAATCGGAAGGGAATCCCAGTTTTTCTGCACGAGAGGCGGCTGTGGTGAGGCTGGGGAGGTAAGTACGCGCGAGAGGTCAATCTCCGCAAGAACACCAAAGTGGTCGGAGATAAAAACTCCATCTCGCGGCTGATGAAGAAACAGCGAGACGCTTTTCACATCGTCCTTCTGGAACTGCTCATTGAGCAGAATGTAATCCAGGCGGCGAGGAAACTGATCGTACCATGCCGACAGTCTTCCCAACGGATCCAGCAACTCGCCGCGGGCGTCGAGGCTGTCAAGCGAATATCGTGCGTTGAGGTTCTGCTTTGCATTCCAGGTGATGAGTTGGTCTTGTTCACTCGAAGCAGACGCATTGAACAGCTTCAGTTCCTCAGAAAGAAAACACAGCTCTGGCGAATCGGGCGGCGCATTCAGGTCACCGAGCAGAATCATTCTCCTGCCCTTGATTGCCTGCTCCATCTGTTCCTGAAGGAGTCTTAGTTGTCGCATGCGCTTTGTGGCCTTAGCGCGAAACTCTTCACGATACATCGCTCGGTCGCCTTCAGAAAAATTTCCAGCGGCTAAGATATGCTCCAGTTGAGTTCGAACAGGCTCTTCATCCGGTGGTGGAGAGGAAAGGTGGACGTTCACAAGAACAATCTCGCTCCCAGAGACTTGGATTGTTGCGACTAGAGCGGCGTTGCGCTCGGTAAAGTGGAAAGAAAAACCGTTGCCGTACAGTCCAAACCCTTGTGAGAGATCCCAAACATCGACAAACTCTAGCTGCAACCCTTTTCGAGCGAGGATGGCTAATCCATCGTCTAAGTTCCACGGAGGGCCAAAGCGACCAACCTTGATCCCCGCGTTGGTTCGTTGATACACGAGGTCGTAGTCTAGTACTCTAGCAAGTGCAGGCGCGTTGATGGAAAGAGGGTCGGCTTCCTGAAGCGCAATCACATCTGGTCGTTGATGGCTCAGCTCCTCAACAAGCAGGGAAAACCGCTTTGCCCGACGTTCAGGCGTCTCATACTCCCCCATCATCCAGTTTCCGCGGTAATCGAGACCCGACCAGAAATTGACGGTGGCGACTTTGAGCGTTTGTCCAAAGCTCGTTAGAGCGAACACCAACACCGATGCGGCGAAGTAGCAGAGTCGGCGCAGAATCATCTGACACCTCGCCTGCGTTCCGGTACTCTCGTAACCTCCCGATTGTTAACGATGCACCTTGTTCGCCGCATCGAGTGTCCTCCATATCACAGCGAATAGGAAATCTTCGCCAGAACCAGTCGGCCGATCCTCGGAGCGCCGATAAAGTACTGGTGTTTCTTATTTGCGAGGTTCTGGGCGGAAAGCGTGACGCCTAAGCCCTGAAGATTTCTCAAGCGGTATCCCACCGTGAGGTCGAAGAAATCCGCCGGAGCCACAAAGCCGTCATAGACGCCCGAGTGCATCCGGAACCGTGAGCTCCCGCGGTACTTCAGACTCGCCTGCAATCCGAGGTCCTGGCGTTGATATTCCACACCGAGCGACCACTTATTGCGCGGAGCATTCAACGCCACGTCTTCGATCCCTTGCAACTTGTCGAAATAATCTCTATTGACATGGGAGTAGGTTGTGCTAAACGACCATTGGTTATTCAACCGATAATCGGCCCAGAGGTCAAGCCCGGCAACATTGACTTTGCCATATGACCGAGACGAAAGATAGATTGCTGTTGGATCGGTTACGCCCTTTGGCGTCACTGTCCCGAGCGGAATTCGCCCCACCGCCGTACCGATCTGCGTCGACTGCGCTTCGGCCATAGCCTCTGCCTGAGCTTCGGGCACACCTTGTTGCATCAGCGCTCCTTTGATGTACGGTTTGAGATAGGCTTTCACATCTCCACCGTTCATAAAGACGTTCGGCGTGAAATTCATCAACGGTGCGATGAAGTTCTTGATTTCCGAGCGATAGAGGTCGACGCCGAGTTGCAGCTTCGTACCCAGCGCTCCTTTGTAACCGATCTCGATCGTTTCCGTGATGGTGGGGTCGAGTGCGTTCAAGTCATACACATCGGCGACCGGCACAAAGCTCTGCGTTTCGGTATTGAGTAGCCCCATTGTTGGGCGAATCTGGTTCAGTTGTGGAGCGGGAATTCTGGAGATGTCCACTCCCTGTGCAGCAAGAATCTGAACGACCGCGGGCCAGAGCAGACTGATCGTGTTCGTCGGGAAACCGCTCGTGCGGCTCGGCGCAAATGGCGAGTAGAAGAACGGCGCACCGGATGCATCCCGCTCAAATTTGTAGCCGGACTTCGGAACACCGATTGCCCGCAACTGAATTTCATACGGCGAGGGGAAACCAAAGGGGTTAGGATGTCCCTGGATATCCAGGAACAGTTCCGTCGAAGTCGGTGTCGCGTACGCTTTGTTGTATGTCAGGCGGACGCTCTGTTTTTCCCACGACTTCCAGACAAGTCCGGCACGGGGCGAAAAAATCGGATCGTTGAGCTGGCTATGTCGATCATACCGCCCGGCAAGGACAAGCTCGATATTTCCTCCGAAGAGTTGAGTTTCCGATTGGAGATAGCCGCCATACTCTGAGACGTTGTCGCTCTGCTCAAAACTCCCGTTAATGGTTCCGTCGGTAACCGGCTTTGTGTAGATATAGTCAGCGCCGTAGACGAAACGCTGGATTTCCCCGAGCCGCATCGAGTGCTGAGCTTGCGCAACAAACTGTGAAGAGCGATCCACGATGGGATTGCCTGTGCGAAGCAGATACGTATCCCCGGCATTGCTGGAGTTCAGGAAGGCCTGCACAAACGCATCGCCGTAACTCAAGCGACCCTGCAGGTACGTGTACGTCCAATCTTTTCCTTGCGCAGAGCCGATATCGGTCATCTCGATGCCGCTGCGTAACCGGTTAAGACCGGCAGTGAAAATCACGCCAAGCTTCTCCGTCAACAAGAGATCGACGCGTGCCTCGCCGCCGAATCGCTCTACAAGCTCCTCGCGTTTACCAATTTTCAGCGTATCCGCTCGCGCTCCGGCTGCGAGGGCTGCTTTCCGTACTTCGTCCTCGACGGGATCGGTATAGCTCCAATCCGTCCCGCGGAAATAGAGTCCAGAGATTTTGACACCGATCGAGGACGAGAGTTTTTGCGCATGACGCACGGAGGTCTGGAAAACCGACCGCTCACCAAACGCCAGCGACAGCGATGTACCCTGCGACGAGAATGGCGATTTCGTGATCATGTTGACGACGCCGTTTGCGGCGTTCGGGCCGTACAACGCCGAGCCTGGGCCGCGGACGACTTCGATATAGTCGATATCATCATCAGCCAACGGTATTAAATACGGCGCGTTGAGCCTGAGCGAGGGCACACCCGCCATGCGGTTGTCCGTCAGCATCATCAACGTGCCGGAGAAGACGTTGTTGAATCCACGGACAACGACGTTTTGTTGGAGCAGACCCGTCCGCGCAATATCGACACCGGCTGTTGTTTTGAGGTGATCGGTCGGCGTCAGGGCAGGGTTCGCGGCGATTTGCCGGGCATCGACCACCGAAACTGAGGCGGGCGCTTCAAGTACCTTTTGAGACCCGCGTGAAGCAGTGACAACGACTCCATCAATGATGATCTGCTGTGGCTCCAGTTCTACGTCGAGCGTGAGAGTCTGGCCGGCAGCAATCGAAATTCCTTCACGGACGAGCTTCCGGTAACCGACTTGCGAAACGCTCAGTGTGTACTGTCCGCTGGGGATATTCTCGATGAGATAGTTTCCCCGCTCGTCCGTGTATCCTCCCTGCGATCGCCCGCTTTCCTGGCTGGTTAAAACAACGACCGCCGTGGGAACCGGGTCGACCGTTCCAGCTTCCGTTGCGCGCCCCCGCACGGAGCCCGGTTGGCCAATAGCCGGCAAGGCATAAAGCAAACAGGCAAACAGCAACATTGTTGTTCGAATGCGTTCCATAGCATTCCTCCTTACAAGTGAATGAGTGATTGGGTACGTAAATGTGCCCGTTCCGCGAACTGTGCCTATCGAAAAGTCTATTTCGTATTTCGTCCTTTCAGGACTGCTTACTATTGTTCGACGAACAGCGAACTTTGAGTGCTGACTTCAGCATGGCCACGTCACACGGCGTCGTTCCCAGCAATTCTCCATCGGTCGCAACCAGTGTTGGTTCCTCGGATGTCACCTTCACCGCTTCTGTCTTCAGATACTTCATTCCCGGCACCGTGAGGTGCGTGCCTCGATAGATTTTGAAGAAGCTCCAGAGTCGGCGTGGGAGACGATAATCTGGGACAGCGAGGAGATCGAACAATCCGTCATCCAGTTTTGCATCCGGAGCGAGTTTCATTCCGCCACCCATCAGCGAGCCGTTGGCAATCACCAGCCCAAGAAAAGCGCCCGAGAGCATCTCGTTCTCGCCAAGCTGAACCGAGAGACTTGGACTTCGATACCGGAAGAGCGCCCGCACCGATTCTGACGCAAATGCTACCGTTCCTCCGAACCGCTTATGAAACTGTTGCACGCGTCGCACAACTTCTCCGCCAATCCCAACCTGGCATTCGTTGACGAAGTACTGAGCACCCGTTTGTCCTTTCATGTCTCGAAATGTCACACACCCCACATCGACTCTTCGTGTTTGTCCATCCGCAAGACACTGAACCTGCTCTTCCCACGACCGTGGCAATCCCACATTTTTCGCGATATCGCGACCGCTGCCGCTTGCGACAATTCCTAACTCACACTCTGGATTAATCAGTCGGCCCTGTTCAAAGAACCCATTCACAACCTCATGCACCGTCCCATCCCCTCCAACGGCAATCACCAGCCCGGCGCCTTGTTTAATGGCCTCAGCCGTTGCGCGCGGTGCATCGTTCTGGCTTCGGGTGAGATGTATGGAGCATTCTCTTCCGAGCGCCTGCTTGATAGCCTCCACAATCACCGAGCTTCGTGCACTCGTCCGTCCTGCCGCCGAAGCGGGGTTGAGGATGATGGTAATTCTTGCAGGCGATGTCATGCAAAAGCCTGCACCTCGCCTTTCATTCTTCTTGTATCTTCCGTGTGCAACATACTATCGAATGGTGGCACAAATGTCATGGAAGTGATTGATTCCCGTCAAAAAAATGTCAAACCACTGGTTGACACGTCAACGTCGGTACAATCTGCTGGAGCTACCTCACAAACTTATACCCCGCCGTGTGCACCGTAATGAGATGCTTCGGCTGGGAGGGATGGGTTTCGATTTTTTTACGAAGAGAGAGGATGTAATTATCCACGGTGCGGGTCGTAGGCATCGCTTCATAGCCCCACACGTCATCCAGAAGTTGATGGCGGGTAATGACCTCGCCCTCGCGCTGGATGAAGTATTTCAGAAGCTGAAACTCTTTAGCGCTCATATCGAGTTTCTTCTTCCCTTTGCTGATCTCCTGCTTCTTGAAGTTCACATACACATCGCCGAACGAGGCTTCGTGGAGTTCCTGAACAATGGTCTGTTGTCGCCGCAGAAGCGCTTTGATGCGGGCGAGGAGCTCGCGCATACTGAAGGGCTTCGTCACGTAATCATCAGCCCCTAATTCCAATCCGGACACTTTATCCACCTCGGCGCCTTTGCTCGTGAGCATCAGAATCGGCGTTGTGATGCCTTCGGCACGCAAATCCCGGCAAATCTCCGTGCCATTCTTTGACGGCAGCAAAACATCGAGGATGATGAGGTCCATCTTTTCCCGCCTCGCCCGCCGATAGCCGTCAAGCCCATCATTCTCCGAAACCACCGAGAAGTGCTCCTCTTGCAACGCTTCCTTCACGGCGCGAAGAATCGAAGGGTCGTCTTCAACAATAAGGATCTTCGGCATACGTTCCTTGTTCACTCCAATTGGTTACCGTGTCGTACGGACTGATGTTACCTACAAGGCAAGATGAGACCGTCAATCTACGCGAACCTAAACAGTGCACGCGCGACGACCGCTTACTGTACCATTCAACTCCTACGTAGGACCGTTCATCATGAGCGTTGATTCGCGGCCATTCGCGGTTTACCTCAGATGACTTACTGAGTGATGTTCTGCTTCCGGTGGGTGGGGAACAACAGAGTGAATGTCGTCCCCCGACCGAGTCTGCTCCGCACTTCCACCTTCCCGCCGTGCGCTTCCATAATGTGCTTGACGAGCGACAAGCCCAACCCGACGCCCCGAATTTGTTTGCTCATCGCCGGGTCGCGATAATACTTTTCAAAGAGATGCGTCTGAACTTCCGGCGAAATTCCTTGACCGTGATCTTCCACGCTGCACGCAATCCATTGCTTCCGGGGTACGAGAGCAAGACGAATGAATCTGCCTTTCTGCCCGTACTTGATCGCATTCGAGATCAGATTGACGAGCGCCTGCCCAAAGGCATCCCGATCAACCTTCGCCACCACACTCGCGTGTGGAAGCGAAAGAGCAACTCGAAACCGGTACTTCCTGAGTTGATACTTCATCGCGTTGACCGCCTGCCGGACTTCCCGTGCCAGATCAACCTCCTGGAACGAATACTCCTTCAGGCCTTGTTCAATGCGCGCCGCATCGAGAACCGTCGTCACCATGCGGCTTAACCGTCCAGCTTCCCCATCAATGACATCGATAAACTGTTGCACTTGTGGATCGTTCGACCGCTTCCTGAGAATCTCCGAATACAGCCTGATGGACGTCAGCGGATTCTGAAACTCATGCGAAACATACGAGACGAAGTCAGATTTCAGACTGCTGAGCTCTTCCGCCTTACGCCGCTCTTGCTGCTCTTCCATCATCTGCCCGTACAGGAGCAACCGATCCAGCACCTCCGCAGCCATGGTCGACGTTGCTCGCAGTAGATCGATCTCTTCTTCGCTAAACTTTCCGCTCGTGGCGCTCGGCTGCGCGGCCACAACGCCGAGCAGCTGCTTCGACTCCGAGAGCAGCGGCAAACATACACCACAGCCCAAACGCCGTAGGAGCTCTTCCCGTTGGATGTTAATGTCGGCACGCTCGAACGCCAGCACATCCTTCGCCGCAAAAATTCCGGCTTCTGTGAACAACGTCAGATGCTCGTTCCGCAACAGAAGCCTCGGCCTCAACGGTCTGCCGTAATATTGCTGAAGCTCTAATCGTCCCGGAAGATAGCGATAGACGGCGATTGTCTGCAGAAACAAGACTTTCTGAAGAGACTGGATGAATTGCTGCACCAGACCGTCGATACTCAACGCCTCGTGCAAGCGGTTGCCGATGTCGGTAACGGTCTTCCGGAAGCTCGTCCGCGCCGGGAACAGCATCTCGTCAATGAAGCGCTGGATTTTTTTTCGCAGGGGGTTGAGGAGAAGTCCCACGAGCACCGTCAGACCGGCGACGGCAAAGTATTCTTCCAATGTTGCGTCAGGATTGATGAACGTCGAGACCAGCAGCACAATGAGCCCATACGCGGCGACGACGACGAGCGAAAGGACGGCATAGAGGATACTTCGGTGAATGACGACCTCGACATCCAGAAGGCGATACTTGATGAACGAAACGGCAAACGAAAACGGGACAGCAAGGAACGCAATGGTCGTATACTCCTCGTCAACAAAGTAGGTCGAGAACAGCAGCTGCGGGAGAAGATAGAGCAGAAGAAAAGGAACGGACCCGATGGAAAGACCCCAGAGCAACCACTGGAGTCGCTGTCGTTCTTCACGCAGACGCGCGTTTCGAAAAGAGCGGAGGATGTTTAGAATGCCGATACCGAACGCGACAAAGAGCAACGCGCGAAACAGGTCGAATACCGACTGAAACGTCAGAAAATCCTCCACAGACACATACTGAATGGCTCGCAGGTGATAATAGATCATCCCCGCCGACAGGAGGAGGACCGGAACAAAGATCACGCTTGCGATGAGGGTAAGCGATTCGGTCTTCCGCTGCGGATACAAAAAGGTGAAGAAGAGAAACAACGAGGCAGTTCCGATGTAGGAGAGGACAAAAATCGACCGGTCGATGAGCGAGACCAGCGAGCCTGTTTGAATACGACCCCACGTGATCATCACCGTCACGCCAAGACTCATCATCATCCAGTGCAGTGTTGTCGCGACGAGGTTACCGGGCCGGTGCACAAGGACGAAGATCGCCGTTATACAGGAGAACAATCCGATCACAACGGTGATGATCAAAAACCGAAGCGACGGATAGTATGGAATGAGCGTTACGGAACTTGCCCGCGTGTGCCCGTCTCTCGTGTACTGCAAAAGAACCGTGTCACCGATGGAGGCGAGATCGGCAAGGAACTCGGCAACCTCGGGCCGGACAAGGGGAAGGTCATTCCAGTGGGTGACTTCATCGCCGAGACGGAGTTCACCTGCTGCTCGCGCATCCAGGACCTCCGCGACGGCGAGCGTATGCTCGCGCTGCTCAATCACAACTGGCACAACCGGAAGCGTGGCGCGGCGATGAACTTCTGGAAGGTGGAAGAGACAGAAGATGATGAGCGCGACGTCGAGTGTCAGATAGAATACGGTGCGGGGGGAAAGTTGCATTTTCCAATTCCGACAGTGTCGGATCGAAACAACAACTACACGCCTATGGTAATGAGTTTGTGAGAGAGAAGCAAGGCGGGGTTATGGAGCATCAAGATGGACAACGACGGATTATTAGAGAATTCTAAAAGAAAGGAAGGCGAGTGCTCTTGATGTTGCTCCATGCGTTACGACGGCATCACGCCCCTGCGTCAGTGAAGCACGTGGACATGACTGTGGGCGAGGCAGAACGCAGAGTCGCAAAAACTCTAACACACGCACCCGTGTCGATCGAAGTGGGAATCGGCCTGGGTAGCCAAGTGATCAGTGAACGGAACGGGATGGATGGTGGTATTGCATTCCTTCGACGTGGTCACACGGGCGCCAAGATAGGCCAAGATAGAAAAGAGCTCCCTGAGTTTTTCTACGAGTGATTCCGGTCGCAGTGAATCAAAATACTTGGACAAAAGAATTGCTTTTCATCGGACACTTTTGAAAATTCCCCCAACTTCCATGCTTCCCGATCTTCTTCTCGTTTTTCTGCTACAAGCGACCGGGTGGTTCCTGCCTCTCGGTCTGATGATTGCGCTTGCAACCCACGCC
>DATLYT010000200.1:0-3706 GCA_035574455.1 Bacteroidota bacterium | reverse complement strand
CCTGACGTCGTCGCGCAGCTTGCCAACATGGAGCTGCGTGCTCGGCTTGTGGTGGAGGGCTTCATCACCGGCCTCCACAAAAGTCCCTACCACGGCTTTAGCGTAGAGTTTACGGAACATCGCCAGTACATGCCCGGCGACGACCTGAAGCATCTGGACTGGAAAGTGTACGGCAAGACGGATCGTTTCTACATCAAGCAGTTCGAAGAAGAGACGAATCTGAAATCGTACCTCGTGCTGGATGCAAGCCGGTCGATGGATTATGCCTCGACGGGGCATCTGCGGAAGATCGACTATGCCTCGTACCTCGCGGCGGCTCTTGCGTATTTGATGGTAGAGCAGCGCGACGCCGTCGGGTTGACGGTCTACGATGAGAACGTCCGTCTCTCGCTTCCACCTCATGCGACGCGGACGTATTTGAAGCAAATCCTGCGAGAGTTGGAACAGCTCAAGCCGGGCAACAGGACCGGTATTGCAGCGTCGCTCCACAACGTTGCCGAGCGCATCAAACGCCGTGGGCTGGTCATTATTCTCAGCGATTTTTTTGACGACCCCCGGCAGGTCGTAACGGCGTTTAAACACTTCCGCCACAAAGGGAACGAGGTGATTGTCATGCAGGTGCTCGACCCGATGGAACGTTCGTTCGCGTTCGGAGGAGATGCGGTGTTCCGAGATATGGAAACGAAAGAAGAACTGATGACACAGCCGTGGCATATTCAGAAGGCATATCAGGAGTCGATGAAGGAGTTTTTGGAATTCTACAAGCGCGAGTGTCGCGAAAACGCCATTGACTATGTCTTGATGGACACCAGCACGCCGTTCGACAAGGCCTTGTTTGAGTACCTGAACAAGAGAAAGAGGATTGTGTGAACACAGGAGTCAGGCTGTAGTAGGCAGGTGAAATTCTCGTATGGAGAAGCTTATCGTCAAAGGTGCCCGGGTCCACAATCTCAAGAACATCGATGTGGAGATACCGCGTGACCAACTCGTGGTGATTACGGGACTGTCGGGGTCGGGCAAATCGAGCCTCGCGTTCGATACGATCTACGCGGAGGGGCAACGCCGATACGTGGAAAGTCTCTCCGCCTACGCCCGGCAGTTCATCGGCTTGATGGAGCGGCCGGATGTCGATTACATCGAGGGATTGAGTCCGTGCATTTCCATCGAGCAAAAGACCGTCAGCCACAACCCGCGCTCGACGGTCGGCACCGTGACGGAAATCTACGACTTCCTCCGCCTGCTCTTCGCTCGTGTCGGCACGCAGTTCTGCTACAACTGCGGCAAAAAAGTCCAACGCCAGACGGTCGACCAGATCATCGACGCCATTCTGAAATATCCCGCCAACTCGAAACTCCAGATTCTTGCGCCCGTGGTGAAGGGACGAAAGGGACACTATCGCGAGCTGTTTGAGCAGATCCGCAAGGATGGATTTGTGCGGGTGAGGACCGATGGCGAGGTGCGCGAGATTGCGGAGGGCATGAAGCTCGACCGCTACAAGATTCACAACATCGAAATTGTTGTGGATCGCATCCAGGTCAAGCGTGAAATTCGTTCCCGCATCGCCGAGTCTGTGGAAGTTGCGCTCCGTTACGGCGATGGCACGCTGATCGTCAATGACGGCGAGCAGGATCAACTCTTCAGCCAACGTTACGCGTGTTATGTCTGCGGTATCAGTTACGACGAGCCGGCGCCGAATTCATTCTCCTTTAATACTCCCGCAGGCTATTGCCCGGATTGCGAAGGACTCGGTGAGCACAAGAGCTTTGACCCGCAGCTGATCATTCCGGATGAGAGCCTAAGCATCAATCAGGAGGGACTTGCGCCGCTGGGAAAACCGCGGCCCACGTGGATGTTCAGCCAGGTGCGGGCCGTGGCGAAGCGATACGGCTTTGACTTCGACACGCCGATCAAGAACATTCCCTCGAAGGCGCGGGATGTTCTCCTCTATGGTGCGGGGGATGAGAAGTTTGACGTGGAATACAACGCCGAAAGCGGCCGCCCGATCGTTTACAGACACCGATTCGGCGGCATCATCGAGATGCTGAAGCGCTACTACGATGAGACCACCTCGAACCGGGTGCGCTCGTGGGTGGAATCGTTTATGACCACGACGGCGTGTAAGACCTGCAACGGTGGGCGGCTCAGGAAAGAAAGCCTCGCCATCAAGATCGAAGATGCGAAGACGGGCAGGGCGTGGAATATCAGCGATGTGGTGCGGCTCTCGATTCGCGATGCGCGGGAGTTTTTCCGAAAACTCACTCTCACGCCGCGCCAGATGGAGATTGCTCACCAGGTGTTAAAGGAAATCTCCCAGCGATTGGACTTCCTCCTGAATGTGGGTCTGGAGTATCTCACACTCGACCGCTCTGCGCGGACGTTGTCGGGAGGAGAGGGACAGCGGATTCGACTCGCGACGCAAATTGGAACTCAGCTGGTAGGCGTGCTCTACATTCTCGATGAACCGAGTATCGGGCTTCACCAGCGCGACAATACGAAGCTCATCAACTCGCTGAAATCTCTGCGCGACATCGGCAATACGATTATCGTTGTGGAACATGATAAGGAGATGATTCAGCATGCCGATTTTGTGCTCGACCTCGGTCCGGGCGCGGGCGAGCACGGAGGACATGTGGTGACGTCTGGGAAGCCAAGTCAATTAAAAATTCAGAATGAAAAATTGAAAATTCTTGGGAACGGGCAGGACGGGTACTCGTATACAGCTCTTTACCTCAAAGGAAAAAAGTCGATTGAAGTTCCGAAGGAGCGTCGGAAAGGCAACGGTCAATCGATCGTTCTGAAAGGGGCGACGGGCAACAACCTCAAGAATCTCACCGTTCGGTTTCCGCTGGGGACGTTCATCTGTGTCACGGGCGTCAGCGGGTCGGGGAAGTCGACGCTCATCAACGAAACGCTCTATCCCATTCTCGCCAGGAAGTATTACCAGAGTAAATTGGTTCCGCTTCCCTATAAGTCGATCGAAGGACTCGAGCAGATCGACAAGGTCATTGACATCGACCAGTCGCCCATCGGTCGCACGCCGCGTTCCAATCCGGCAACCTACACTGGTCTTTTCACGCTCATCCGCGATCTCTTTACCCAACTCCCTGAAGCCAAGATTCGTGGCTACCGCGCGGGTCGATTTAGTTTCAATGTGAAGGGCGGGCGGTGCGAGAATTGCGAAGGCGATGGCGTGAAGCGGATCGAGATGAATTTCTTGCCCGATGTCTATGTGCTCTGCGACGTCTGCAAAGGCAAGCGGTATAACCGGGAGACGCTCGAGGTGCGCTACAAAGGCAAATCCATCGCCGATGTGCTTGATATGACGGTCGAGGATGCAATGAAACTGTTCAGTGAGTTGCCGCGCATCCGACGGAAACTTCAAACGCTCTACGATGTCGGCTTGGGCTACATTCGTTTAGGCCAGCAGGCGACGACGCTCTCCGGCGGAGAAGCACAGCGGGTGAAGCTTTCGACAGAGCTTTCCAAAGTCGGCACAGGGAAGACACTCTATATCCTCGACGAACCAACGACGGGACTGCATTTCGAAGACATCCGCATGTTGCTTTCTGTACTCAATAAGCTTGTTGACAAAGGCAACACGGTGATCGTCATCGAGCATAATATGGACGTCATCAAGACGGCGGATTGGATCATCGACCTCGGTCCCGAAGGAGGCGATGCCGGCGGCGAGATTGTGGCGGAGGGA
>DATLYT010000199.1:0-5954 GCA_035574455.1 Bacteroidota bacterium | reverse complement strand
CTAAATTATTGTGGCAAATCAACAGGTCGCCCCGATGGGGCTTGGTGCAGTTACTAAGCGCGTTGCTATAAACGGCCCGCTCCTAACGGAGCTAGAAAAAACAAACGATTCAAAGGGTTCAGCAGCTTAACTGCTCAGTCGCTGACCGACGATGAACATACATCACTGTGTCAGGGTCTTCAGAGTAGAGCAGCCAGCGCAACGAAAGCAGGTTAATGATGTTTGCTGTGCAGTCGCCATCGACTACAAGTCGACGGCTTCACTGATCACGAAACCCCGCGTAGCGGGGTTTTTCCCAACGTTTCAGTGTAGTTGTTCAGCCATTCGTTTCAACGAATGGCTGAGAAGCGGTCAACTTGAGAAGGGATCCTGCAAGGTCTTCTTGAATTAAGTGGAGCAATAACATTCTGGCGTTCAGCCCCGTAGGGGCGAACCCTTTGTAGCTCTTTGGTAAGAAAAAAAACAAAGCTCCATGGGAGCGACCTATCACCATGATACAAGGAACAAGGAGGAATCATGGCGAACACCTATACCCAGATTTATATCCACATCGTGTTTGCTGTTGCTGGCAGACGATGTTTAATTCCACGATCGCATCTTGAAGAACTGTGCAAATATACGACAGGCATTATCAAGAATCGCGGCCAAAAACCAATCGCCATCAACTGTGAACCGGACCACATGCATGCATTTGTGGGTATAAAACCGACGATTGCTCTGTCTGATCTTGTTCGAGACGTCAAGGCAGGGTCGTCAGGATTTATCAACGACCAGCAATGGATTCGAGGACGCTTCAACTGGCAAGAGGGCTTTGGTGCTTTTTCTCATTCTCACTCGGAGATCGATAGAGTAGTAAAATATATTCTGAACCAGGCTGAACATCATCGGAAGAAGACATTCAAAGAAGAATACCTCAAGATGCTGGAGGATTTTGCTGTGCAGTATGATGCCAAGTATCTGTTCAAATGGATTGACGAAGAGGATCAAGAGGTTAAGGCATGATTCACCTGAACATCGCGCCGATTTTTAAAAAAGAATTCCGGCAAATCCGCCGCGACAAGCGGGCGCTGGGCATTCTGATCTTTCTGCCGGCATTTTTGCTGATGATGGTCGGCTATGCGTTGAACTTTGACGTGAAACATCTTTCGGTCGCTGTGTACGATGAGGACAAGAGCAGCGCGAGCCGGGCCTTCATCACGCATTTGACGAATTCAGAATATCTTGATTTCACGACGACGCTCACGGATCGCCGCCACGTTGACCGGATGCTGGAGGAAGGGGATGCAAAGATCGTCGTGGTGATCCCACCCACATTCTCGCGCGAATTACAAGCCGGTCATGAAGCCACAGTTCAGATTCTCTTCGACGGTATGAATTCTAACACCGCAACGACGGCATTGGGCTACGTCTCGATGGCCGTCCAGGATTACAACATCCGGCTGATGGTCGAATGGCTGGAAAAACGGGGTCGTTCGTGGTCGGCTCCACTCACGCTCCAACCAAAGCTCTGGTACAACCCCGAACTCAAAACGGCAAAATATCTCGTTCCCGGCCTGTTTGGGCTGATTTTGATGATTGTCACGGTGGTCTCGACGTCGCTCTCCATCGTGCGGGAAAAAGAATTAGGCACGATGGAACTGCTAAAAACCTCGCCGCTCTGGTCGAATGAAATCATCCTCGGCAAGACGCTCCCGTATCTGTTCATTTCCATCGTCGCTGCAACGCTGATCATGGTGATGGGCGCGTTGCTGTTCAATGTGGTGATTGAAGGAAACATCGTTCTGCTCTACCTCGCGATCGTCATCTTCCTGATGGGTGGACTCGGGCAGGGCATCTTCATTTCGACCGTTGCAGAAACACAGCAGGTGGCATTTATCCTCTCGGTGTTCAGCTCCTTGCTCCCAAGCTTTCTGCTCTCCGGCTTCGTTTTCCCGATTAACAGCATGCCGGTAGTTTTGCAGGTTATCTCGAACCTCATGCCAACGAAATTCTTTCTTGTCGTTGTTCGGGCGATTATCCTGAAAGGCGTGGGAATAGAAGCGGTATGGGAGCAGTTCGTCTATCTGTTGCTCTTTGCTATGTTCATGATCGGCGTGAGTGTCGTTCGATTGCAGCGGGAGTTAAATCGATGAACGCTATCCGGCGCATGGTCGTCAAGGAATTCTTGCAAATTCGGCAGGACAAGCGGATGCTGCCGCTCATTCTGCTCGCGCCGGTCATTCAGGTCATCCTTCTCGGTTATGCCGCGACGGTGGATGTGAAGAACATACCGCTGGTTGTCTATGATGCAGACCGAAGCCTCGAGAGCCGACAGTACCTGGAACGATTTACAAACTCGGGCTACTTCACGATTGTCGAGTATGCCGTGAATCCGGCAGGCCTTGACCGTGCGCTCGACCGTGGCCATGCAACGCTCGCTGTTTCCATCCCTCACGATTTTAGCAAATCCTTAGGATTGGGCAGGCCAGTCAGCGTGCAATTATTAGCCGACGGCACCGATGCGAACACGGCGAACATTAGCCTGAGTTATGCCGCGCAAATTACTGCTGGCTATGCGCAGACGATCTTCGCACAGCAGCTGTTGCGCGAAGGATCCGGATCGGTGGTGCCGCGCGTGAAGGCAGAGACGCGCGTCTGGTTCAACCCCGACCTCCGCAGCGCGAACTACATGGTTCCCGGCGTCGTTGCTCTCATCCTCATGATTATTACGACAACTTTTTCCTCTGCATCCATCGTGCGAGAAAAGGAGGTAGGTACAATCGAGCAAATCCTCGTTACCCCCATCAAACCGTATCAGTTCATCCTCGGCAAACTTCTGCCGTTTATCATCATCGGCTTCGTGGATGTGGCACTTGTGCTGGGCGTCGCCGTGAACTGGTTCGAAATTCCGCTTAAAGGTAGCATCCCGTTGCTCTTCGCATTGTGCGGTCTCTTCCTCCTCACGACGCTCGGCCTCGGACTTTTCGTCTCCACAGTTTCGCGCACGCAACAGCAGGCGATGATGACGGCGCAATTCTTTGTCTTCTTCCCCTTCCTCTTTCTCTCCGGGTTTACCTTCCCCATCGAGAATATGCCGCCGATCATCCAAGGCATAACTCATATGATTCCCCTCCGCTACTTCTTGTCGATCATTCGTGGGCTCTTCTTGAAAGGAGTAGGGATGGTGGAGCTATGGGATGAAGCGCTTTTTCTGTTGATCTTCGGTCTCGTCATTCTGTCGCTGAGCGTAGTGCGGTTCAAGAAAACGCTCGGCTAATCGGAACTCATAATTTCCTATCGATAGGAACTCCTGACACCCCATTTTCATTCTCAAGAAAAAGATCGCAGGACTGCGAAAAAGTCCTTGATTTTGGCTTATTTTTCCACATTCTCAATTGTGCGAATGCTGGCACAAACCTTGCCTTAAATTCTAACTTGAAGTACCTTGATGGTGTCAGGAACCCTGCATGCCCATCAGCTTTTCCAAATATGGCCGCGTTTTTGACCTCTTTCCGGAGATGGTAGTAATCCTCGACCGGAAAGGCGCAATTGTCGACCATAACCGATCTGCTGCGCTCCACCTCGGCGAAGAGAAGCTCCTCCGGGGCAACATCGAACAGTTTGTTGTGGAGAGGGAACGGAGTCATTTCCATGAACTGCTCCGTACACGCATCAACGGTACGAGCTTTGACACGCAGCTGAAGAAGGCTGATGCAAGTGTAATGGATGTGAGCGTTGACGTGAAGGAGCTCCAGTCGGCGGATGAATCGTACACGGTTCTTATTATCAAAGACATTACGGAGCAAAAGAAGCGCGACCTGGATTACCTCCGGTTTGCCAACGTTATTCAACATACCATCAACCCGATCCAGATTACTGATGCGCGCGGCTTGATGGTGTACGTCAACCCTGCCTTTGAGCGATGGAGCGGGTACACGAAAGAAGAATTAATCGGCAAGAATCCCAAACTTCTGAGCAGCAAAAAACATTCGCGCGAGTTCTGGCAAGAGGTGTGGAACACGATCCTGGCCGGGAAGGTCTGGCTCGGATACGTCGAGAATCGTCGAAAAGATGGAATGCCGCTTCATACCGAGCTGTTGATTTCCCCCATTGTCGATAATGGCCACAATGTGGTAGGGTTCCTTGGCGCTCATCGAGATATTACGGAACAGAAGATGTTGGAACAGCAACTCATGCAATCGCAGAAGATGGAAAGCATCGGCACGCTCGCCGCAGGGATCGCCCACGAAGTCGGGAATCCGCTGACCTCGATCTCCTCGCTCGTACAAGTTATCCAGCGCACGACAAACGATGAGTTTGCCAAAGAGAAGTTGGAGTTGATCAAAAATCAGATCAATCGTATCGCGCGCACCATTCGGGACCTTGTGGATTTCTCTCGTCCGTCAACGTATGTCGAACGCGCGACCGATGTCAACTGTGTCGTGCAGGATGCGCTGAACATTGTGAAGTACGGTAAGAAGGTTAAAGAGATCGATTTTCAAGTTTCCTTGGCACAGGATTTGCCAAAACTCATGGTCGTTCCGGATCAGCTTACGCAGGTCTTTATCAACATTCTCATGAACGCGGTCGATTCACTGGAGGAGAAGCCGGGTACCATCTGGATTACGTCTGGTGTGGAGGACTCGAAATTGATGGTGATGATCCGGGATACGGGCAAGGGGATCAATCCGGAAGACCTCGAGAAAATCTTTGAGCCGTTCTTTACGACCAAGGAAGTCGGCAAGGGAACGGGTTTGGGACTTTGGGTCAGTTATGGTATTGTGAAAAACTTCGGCGGCGATATCCGCGTGAGCAGTCAGCCGGGCAAAGGAAGCACATTTACGGTTATTTTTCCATTGAAAGGACGCAGCAATGGCTGAGAGAATCTTAGTAGTAGACGACGAGCAGATTATCCGTGAATCGCTCAGTTTTGTGTTACGGAAAGAAGGTTATGTGGTGGAAGAATCCACCAACGGCAAGGATGCTCTCGAGCGACAGGAGAAGAATCCGTTTGACATCGTGATCACCGACATCGAGATGCCGGAGATGCGTGGGATGGATCTGTTGGAGCAAATCACCCGACGCACGCCTCAGACTTTTGTCATCATTATCACAGCTTTTGGTTCGCTCGAGACTGCCGTCCAGGCGTTACGCAAAGGGGCGTATGACTATATCATCAAGCCGCTCGATTTTGACGACCTGCTCTACCGGGTACGGAAACTCATCAACCATCGTACGCTTTCGCTCGAAAACTCACTGTTGCGCCAGGAACTGAACCGCAATTATAATTTCGACCGGATCATCGGCCAAAGCCATGCGATGAAAAGCGTATTCGAGATTATTAAACGCGTTGCGACAAGCGAAGGCACCGTGCTCATCACCGGCAAGAGCGGCACGGGCAAGGAGCTTGTTGCACGGGCGATTCACTACAACAGCAACCGCAGTACAAAGCGATTCGTTACGGTAAACTGCGGCGCCATCGTTGAAACGCTCTTCGAGAGCGAGCTCTTCGGTCACAAGAAAGGCTCGTTCACCGGCGCTACGTCTGATAAAGATGGACTCTTTAAGGTAGCAGACGGCGGTACCGTGTTCCTGGATGAAGTCAGCGAAATTCCCCTCCATCTTCAGGTTAAACTTCTCCGCGCCATCGAGCAGAAGGAGATTACCCCTGTCGGGATGACCGACCCGTTCACTGTCAACGTCCGGATCATTGCCGCGACGAACCGCGATTTGCGGAAGGAGATCGAGGCGGGGAAGTTCCGGGAAGACCTCTTCTATCGGCTGAATGTTGTCGAGATTCATCTGCCGTCGCTTACTGAGCGGCCGGATGACATTCCCATTCTCGCTCAGCACTTCCTGGGGGAGTACAGGAAACAGATGGGCAAGCCGATTAAGGGTATCAGCAATGAAGCGATGGCGGCGTTAATCCGCTACCAATGGAAAGGAGAAATCCGCGAGCTGGAGAATGTGATCGA
>DATLYT010000198.1:0-3752 GCA_035574455.1 Bacteroidota bacterium | reverse complement strand
CGAGAAAACAGCAACATGATAACCAATGTTGCCAGCGATAACCAGAAGATTCGTTTCATAGCGGCTCCTATGGTGATGGTTCGCCGACTATGAAGCGCAATTCTTTTGCCAGCAGAGAGGCGTATGGTTCTTAACAGATTTCCTTGACTATTCCTCGCGGCTCAAGGTCATCTTTTCATGGTCGAGGAAAAAAATGCTTCCCACATTTCTTCATGTGTTCAAACGCTTCAGAACTCCGATGACCCCTCTCACAAAATCAAGCATGCGCTCGTAGTGCGAACCCTGCCAGTACACCCTGTCGCATCGAGGGCAGAGTTTGAACTCATCATAGGCCTCCTTCACTCTCGGAGGCAGGCGGTCTCTGACGGACGACTTTGGAACGCTCACCAGAGAGGTGTTGCATTCGATGCAACGGGTAAACGGCCGAATGCAACCCGCGAGGTCGAACCGCTGCATCACTTCGATGAGTTGAAGTCTGGCATCTGTTGCGCGGACACAATAGCGCCGCGGCAGGGCTTCATTCTGCAAAAGCTTCCGATCCTTGCTCAACAAGGTACGCGCATCCTCGGCGGCGAGCCTCGAAAGATCGACATCGGTCGCATGCGTACTGTACGCCGTGTCGAACCCCAGCATGCGCAGGTGCTTAGCAAGCTTTCCAAGGTGAACGTCGGCAACGAATCGCGGCTGACGCAGAGGTGACGTTCGGAGTCGAGTAACCGTTGAGATGTCAAACGACTCAAATACGGGATAGAGACTCACCCTGTCGCCGTTATTCAACCGTACGTTCCACCCAGCCGGTTCACCGTTCACCAGCGCCAGATCAACCTGGTCGGGTGACAACCCCAATTCGCGCACGAGCTGACGCACACTGGGTTCCGCCTCGAACCGGTGAACAAAGGTCCGATAACGACACACGCTCGGCAGGGCGTCATTCAGTTCCGCATAGCATCGCACATTTACGGCAACCATACTGGAACCTCCGACCCAAAGATACCCACGGCAGCGAGAAGAACCAAGCTTGCTTTTTGTTTCTTTCTTCAGCATAATAAGACAAGAAAATCTGAATCTCATGCCATGAGCGTCCTCTTCAGCCGACAATGTGAATATGCCATCCAGGGTATTCTATACCTTGCGCTCAAGCCTGCAGGCGAGATGACTTCCATCAAAGAATTGACAAAGCGTCTGGACATACCCTATCACTTTCTAGCAAAGATTCTCCAGCGCCTTGCTGCTACGGGTCTGCTGGTGTCGGCAAAGGGACCGACAGGTGGCTTTGCGCTGGGCAAACCGGCGAGGGACATCACCTTGTTCGATATCGTGCAGGCGATTGACGGAGCAGACTTCATGGAGAAATGTGTTCTCGGATTCCCGGAGTGCTCGGGAAAGAACCCTTGCTCCGTGCATCACATCTGGGGCGGCTTGAGAGAGGAGATCTACCGGATGCTTTCGACCAAGAACATCGCAGAGCTGGCACAAGAGATGAAAAAGCCGGAGTATCGCGCTGCCCTCGGGTAGCGTTTTGTTTTAGCCGTTAATAGGAGCTAAAAGTCTGAATTGGCATTAGACTTGCACCTCCTTCATGCAAAGCACATTCGAGCCCTATTTACAAATCAGATTAGCTGTTGTTTCCAGATTGTGGAAAGTCCGCTTTCATTCATGAGAACAGAAAACCTCCAATATCTCTCCGTACAGCCGGAGGCCGAAAAGTCTGCTCTCGAGACTGCGCGTTCAGACAACGGAGAAGCACGAACGCGCAAGATTAAAAAACTTCCGCGCGAGCTCCGCAAGCCGAAGGTTGATTTTGGATCGGAGAAGGTGTGGTATCGCAGAATAGCGTGGCGATGGAAGGAAGATCCTCAGTTCCAGCGTACAAGCATACAGGCCGCGTTCACACTCTTGTGCATCTGGATCGGTGTCGAGTTCTATCTGTTTATGCAATGGGGACTGTCGGGCGGAGCGCATCCCTATTACGAGCGGCCGCCGGGTGTCGAAGGTTTCCTTCCAATCAGCGCGCTCATCAGTCTCAAGCATTGGATTCTTACCGGGACGCTGAACAGGATTCACCCGGCATCAGTGTTTATTCTTCTCGCTATCATCGGAGTGAGCATCGCACTAAAGAAGGCGTTCTGCAGCTGGCTGTGTCCCATTGGTACGCTCAGCGAATCCTTGTGGATGTTGGGCAAGAGAATCTTCAAGCGAAATCTGACTCCCCCTCGCTGGCTTGACTACCCGCTGCGTTCGTTGAAGTATCTTCTCCTCCTCTTCTTTCTCAATGCGATTCTGCAGATGGATGTCGAAAGTCTGACGACCTTCATCTACAGTCCGTATAACAAGGTCGCCGATATCAAGATGTACCTGTTCTTCGCCAACATTTCGACATTTGCTCTGTGGACGATCATTGTCCTGATGGTTCTCTCGGTGTTCGTAAAGAACTTCTGGTGCAGGTTCCTCTGCCCGTACGGCGCGCTTCTTGGCATCGTTGGTTGGCTCTCGCCCTTGAAGATCACCCGCAACACGTCCACGTGCATTGATTGCGGGCTGTGTACGAAGGCGTGTCCCTCGAACATCAAGGTGCACACGGTCGGACGAGTGTGGAGCGACGAGTGCATGAGTTGCATGCTCTGCATGAGCGCCTGTCCGGTGAAAGAAACACTCGATGTTCGCTTGAGCGCGACGAGCAGGAAACCGGTCCCGACGTGGGTCTACGGGGCGCTTGTTGCAGGCGTGTTCATGGCAGTGACCGGATTTGCAATGCTCACGGGGAACTGGCAGAACAGCATCAGCCGCGAAGAGTATCAACGACGTTTTCAGCAGTTGGACAATCCCATCTACCAGCATTTTCGCGGCGAAGTTCCCAAGTACGGGCCGAACGATTGAGATTCAGGACCATTGGTCGTTCCGGCATCTCGGAACGTACGATTACCTCAAAGGCAACGCCGCACATACGCGGCGCCTGTTCTTTTCTCACATTCCAACAACTCCGGAGAAGTTACCATGAGAAGCATCATCTTTCTGGCGGGACTCGTACTCATTGCCGGTCGAGTTTCCGCCGATACGTGCATTGACTGCCACAAGAAGGTAACGCCCAATATCGTTACCGACTGGCAGTTGAGCAAGCACAGCGCGAATGCCGTGGACTGCAGTGTGTGTCACGGCGACAAGCACATGTCGGCTCAGGACGTGGCAAACGTCCAGATTCCGACGCCCGAGACGTGCGGACAGTGTCACGAGAAACAAACGACGGAATTCAAACAGAGCAAACATGCCTTTGCCTGGGCTGCCATGAAAGCAATGCCGACGGCGCACGCACAGCCCGTGGCGCTGATGGAGGGCATGAAGGGTTGCGGCGGTTGCCACAAAATTGGACTGAAGAGCGAGGAAGAACTCAAACAGCTTTCGAAAGAAGGAGCGGGATTTGGGCGCGCATCGTGCGACGCTTGCCATACGCGGCACACCTTTGCTAAGAAAGAAGCCCAACAACCGCAAGCCTGCCAGACCTGCCACATGGGATTCGATCATCCGCAATGGGAAATGTACTCCGCCTCCAAACATGGCGTGCGCGCACTGCTCAAACAGAACGGCACACTGCCTGAGCAAACCGCAGCCCCGACATGTCAGACCTGCCACATGCAGGGCGGCGACCACAACGTTCAGACAGCGTGGGGGTTCCTTGCCGTGCGTTTGCCCATGCCCGAAGACAAGCAGTGGGCGGCAGACCGCGCAACCATACTGCAAGGCCTCGGCGTTCTCGA
>DATLYT010000197.1:0-7288 GCA_035574455.1 Bacteroidota bacterium | reverse complement strand
GCGCATTCGAGAGTTACTGCAGCACGTTGAGCATCAGAAGTTTCATTCCATTGCCGAATACTATGAGCAGTTTTACCGAGAAATCGAGCGTCGCGGCTTCATCACACGGGCGATGATGTACCGGGAGGTGGCAGAGCGAATCCGGGAAATCGATTGGGCGGCGTATCGGTCGATTTCCCTGGCGGGATTTTATGCCTTCACGAACGTCGAAAAGGTGATCGTCGCGTTTCTTACGCAGCTGGAGAACGCCACGCTGTTCTTCCAGTACGGCGTTGGGCTGAAACAACAACTGTTGTCGGTGGGAATTTCGGAAGAGCGAGAGCTGCCTGCCGTTCGCACGCCGGATATCCAGTTCGTTCAAGCGCCCGACCTCCATGGTCAGGTGAGCGCCCTTGCCGCGTACCTCGATGAACAGATGCGAACAGAACGGCTGCTCGATCAACGCACGGCCGTTGTGTTGCCCTCGTCTGAGGCTCTGTTCCCGGTCATCCACGGTGCTCTCTCGCTTCTGCCTGAGGATTCCTACAACATCGCCTTGCAGTATCCGCTTTCCCGCACGCCGGTCTATGGCTTTCTGGAAAGCCTGATGGAGTGCGTCTCTTCGCTGCAGAACGGTCGGTTCACGGCATCGGCCTATCTCAAATTCATTCTCCACCCCTATACGAAAAACATCCGCCTGCGTAATAGCGCAGAAGCCACACGCGTCTTTGTTCATGCCCTCGAAGATCACTTTCTTCGGCATTACGCGAAAACGCTCTTCGACCTGGATGAGTTGGAGAACGATGAACAGCTCTTCACAAACGTTGAACAACGGATCGGTGGATTGCTGCAGTCGATGGAAGGCCCTGACGCCGCACCGACACGGGACGAATTGCGGACACACCTTGTTGCCATCCATGGCAACACGGTGCGGAAGATGCTTCACGTCCGGACGGTTCGAGAGCTTGCCGAACGTGCAATGGAGGTGTTAGCATTTATCATTGCACACAGTACGGCAAACCTGCATCCCTACTTCCGCCCGTACGTTCAGCGGTTGGTGGAAGTACTTGACGGCATCCGAACATCATTGCTTGCCGAAGAAGTTTTTGACAACGAAGCATCGGCATTTCAATTCCTGCGGAAATGCCTGACTGCGGAGACAATTCCTTTTCCGGGTACACCAGTGCGAGGCCTGCAAGTGCTCGGCTTACTCGAAACGCGCAATCTCGCGTTTGAGACGCTCTACATTCTCGACGCCACGGAAGAGGTTCTTCCGGGCAAGCCGGCGCAGGATATGCTGCTGCCGCAACCCGTTCGGGCGAAGTTAGGCCTGGAAACTTCTCACGACGCCGAGCGCCTCATCGAATATTACTTCGACCTTGCCGTGCACAGTGCGCGGCGTGTCGTTCTCTTCTACTCCGAAGGGGATGATCGTGAAAAGAGTCGCTACGTTCAGAAACTGCTCTGGCAACAGCAGCAAGAGAAAAGGAGTTTCTCAACACGCACCATCGAGCGGCGAGTACGATACCGTGTACGTCTGGAAACGGGCCGGCCGGATGCAATCCCGAAAACTCAGGCGGTGGTGGAAGTGTTGCGGAATGGCTTCACGCTGAGCGCACATGCTCTCGACACGTACCTGACCTGCCCGTTGAAGTTCTACTACCAGCATCTTCTCCGGCTCTCGGAACGGGAAGAGGTTGATGACGCGGTGGAAGCAACGGATGTCGGTAAGCTCGTGCACAGGATTCTAGCGCGCTATTTTGAGCCGTGCGTCGGTAAACCGCTGGTGGTAAGCGAGTTGAGATTGGATCGGCTTGAGCAGGTCATTGATGCGTGCTTTGAAGAAACGTTCGGCGGCGCGTTGACGGGAACAGCGTTGCTGTTAAAGCGACAGGTCTCAAACCAGCTTCGGAACTTTATCAGTGATTACCAACGCCCCATCGTTGAGCGAGAGTCGGTGATTCTCGAAAGCGTTGAGCAGCAGGTGGGAATCGAATACCGGGGTTATCATTTTACCGGCCGCATCGACCGTATTGAACGACGGGGCGAGCGAATTTATATTGTCGATTACAAGACCGGAGCGGATGAAAGCGCAGTGAAGATCAAGCTTACCAAGCTCGATGTCAACGATCCCGAAACCTGGAGGGTTGCTCTGCCGTCGTTTCAACTTCCTCTCTATATGATGTTGTATTCGCAAGCAACGAAATCCAGTCTTTCATCCCTCGTGCCGCAGTATCTGTTTCTTGGCAAACAGAGAATCAATGAGAAGATCGAAAGCGGCATCGGTGACAGCGAGCGTTCACCCGCCGATGTACTGGCTGTAGTGGAGCCGGTCATGTTCAAGGTCATCGAGATGATTCACGACCCCGACGTTCCCTTTACCCCGACGCCCGAGCTGGAAAAGCACTGCCCGCGCTGTCCGTTTACGATGATGTGTGGAACGCAATGGGTGAAGGGGTGGAAAGGAGCATAAGGGGGATTGCCGGGAGGAGATTTTTTTCTATATTAGGAAGAGTCTTGTTTGCGCGAGTAATTCAGTGGTAGAATGCCAGCTTCCCAAGCTGGACGTCGCGGGTTCGAGTCCCGTCTCGCGCTCAACGACTTCACAGGTGGAAACAAGCTTCCCAAGTCCCGTTCCGACAGGACTTGCGCAGCAAGTCCTCCGTCGGAACGAGGATCCTCGATTCGGCAGTCACTCGTTTCACTCGTGAGCCGAATCGGGACCGGACGTCGCGGGTTCGAGTCCCGTCTCGCGCTCTTCGTCATTGTGGCTAAGTCCAAAGGTGTTACAGCAAGAGGGCGTTCATGAGAACGCCCTTACTTGTTCCTGTTCAAAAGGAGGAAGTATGAAACCGCTCTTTCGTTCGATCTTCATTGCGCTGTTCCCTCTCATTGTCTCTGCACAGGATGCGCCCTTGTTTACCACGGACTTTCCGCCGGAGGAATTTGCACAGCGGCGGGCAAAAGTGTACGAGGCCATCGGTCCCAACGCTCTTGCTATTCTTCAAGGTGCGCCGAGCCCACAGGGCTACACACGCTTCCGTCAATACAATGAGTTCTACTACCTGTGCGGAATCGAAGTTCCACATGCGTATCTACTTTTGGATGGAGCACAAAAACGTGCGACAATCTTTCTTCCGCACCGTAATGAAGCGCGGGAGAGGTCGGAAGGAAAATTGCTTTCTGCTGAAGATGCCGAGCTGGTCAAACAACTCACCGGTCTTGAGAATGTGAATGCCACAGACCTTCTTGCAGAGGTGCTCGCCCGCTATGCCAGGTCGGCAACGATGCGAGTCGTGTTCACCCCCTTCAGTCCGCCCGAGGGATTGGCGATGAGTCGCGACCTTGCGATTCGCTACAATGCCGATATTGCTTCTGACCCGTTTGATGGCCGGATGCCGCGCGAATCGCACTTCATTCAGCTGCTGCGTGAGCGATTCCCCATGTTCGAACTTAAGGACATCACCCCCACACTCGATGCAATGCGCCTGATTAAGAGTCCGCGTGAGTTAGCCTTGATTCGTAAAGCCACGCGGCTCGGCGGCCTGGCGATTATCGAAGCCATGCGGTCAACCGTTCCCGGCATCTATGAGTACGAACTTGATGCCGTCGCGAAATACATCTTTTATCGCAACGGCGCGCAAGGAGAGGCGTACTACTCGTTGGTGCAATCAGGCCCGAATGCTCTCTACGGCCATTACAATGCCGGCAAGCGGAAGATGAAGGACGGCGATATGCTGCTATTCGACTTCGCTCCCGACGTCGGGTATTACATGAGCGATGTAACACGCGTCTGGCCGGTCAACGGGAAATTCAGCCCTTCCCAGCGAGAACTGTATTCTTTCTACCTCGCGTGCTATAAGGCAATTCTCAAGTACATTCGTCCCGGTGTTACCGCGCAGGCAATCAAACAAGAGGCGGCGGCGGAGATGGAGCAGCTCTTGGCGAAGACGAAATTTTCAAAGCCACTGTACGAGGAGGCCGCAAAGCGATTCGTGTCGAACTATAAAAACTCCGCGGCCAACCCCAATACCACGCTCGGACACTGGACGGGGATGGCAACGCACGACGTCGGTGTTCACACCGGGCCGCTGAAACCCGGCATGGTCTTCACGATTGAGCCATCGCTTGTGGTGCGCGAAGAGAACATCAACATGCGGCTCGAGGATCTGATTATCATCACTGAGTCAGGAATGGAGAATGCATCGGCGTTTATTCCCATGGAGATTGAAGAGATTGAGAAGATCATGCGAGAGGAGGGAATGCTGCAGAAGTATCCGATGGATCGGGGGCAGTAAACGCGTTGCAGTTTCGTGGGATTTATTTTATCTTGAAGCAGAAGGGTGCTTAGCTCAGTTGGTTCAGAGCGTTGCCCTTACAAGGCAAAGGTCGAAGGTTCGACTCCTTCAGCACCCACGGTTTGTGCCATCGTTTGTAACTGAGGTCCCGCCTTGAAACTGGCGGGATTCTCATTTTGGCGGCTGCTCGCGAATGGCGCTCGCAGGCCAAAATGGAACTTCGCTCAGCTGGTTCAGAGCGCCGCCCTTACAAGGCGGAGGTCGTAGGTTCGATCCCTACAGCGTCCACGATCCTTATCCCGTCGTAGAGCAGCGGGATTCTCAATTCGACAATGAACTTAGCAGGAAGCGCTACGTTCAGTCGAATTGGAACAAGGCAAAGGTCATCGCGCTGTTGGCGGGAGAGTACCTACCATCCTTATCCCACACTAGAATGTATTCTCTCAAAACCAAAAGCCCCGACAAGATGTCGGGGCTTTTGCATTTTACTACAACAGGCAAGCTTTAGAAGCTGTACGTCAGGCCGAGGTTATAGATTCTTCCCAACTGGCTGAAATGGAAGCCATCATACGTCATGATGGAATACCGCCCGTTAAAGGTCACGAGTCCCCACTGACGTCTGGCTTGCGCGGGGTCGTTCAAAATTGCCTGGCCGGCGGGATTTAATGCTTCGAATTTCCATTCGGGAATAACATCAAAGACGTTGTTGACGTTGGCGGACAGGGTCGCATTGTCAAACAGCTTATAGGATAGGCCGATATCAGTGACCACCTTTGGCTCGAACACGGTTTTCAGGTTTGCATCCAAACCATTCTGTCGAAACTCTGTGGGCCCGAAGTACGTATTGTTCAGTAGCACTCCCATCCGCGCCATGTCATAGTTAATCCCCAACACAAACTTCTGCTTCGGTCGCGACGTGAAGAAGAGCGCTTCCTGCGTCTGGTCAATTACCGGAACTCCACGCCTCGTGGGAATGGCTCCAACTCGTTCGTTCTTGAGATTCACGTTTCCAGCAAGCGAAAATCCCAACACGCCTGGCCCGATGTTGAGATTCTTGTAATCCACGACGAGGTCGAGACCCGTTGTCTTTGTGCTGATGGAGTTTGTAAAGAACTCGGACTCACCTCCGGCAAACGCTACTCTATTACTGATGACGATTCTGTCGGAAATCGCGATATCGTAATAATCGAAGGTGATATTAAAGTTGGGTGTCAGCCGTGCGCCGATGCCGAGGGTAAGGTTCTTCGATTCCTCGGGTTTAAGTTTTCCCACTCCCAGCAATCGCGCCTGCGGGGAAACATTGTTAACCAAGCCGATCGATTGAACACCCTGGCCGGGCACGAAACTGTATTGCACCCGCTGGGTGTAAATCTGGTGGAGTGTAGGAGCTTTAAAGCCGGTCGAGTAGGATCCGCGCAGCGTAACCCGGTCCTCTAACAGTTTATAGCGCGAGCTCACCTTGTACACGAACGCGTTGCCGAAGTCGCTGTAGTACTCATTTCGGATGGTGCCGTTGAGGAGAAATTGTTTTGTGACATCGTAGCTGGCATCGAGGTAGCCACCAAAGTTATACCGCGTGAAGGTACCGGAATCCTCAGGCCGGATTCCCGCGAAAGAATCCGCTCCGACACCGTCCCACGAGGCTTTGTCGCCCGGTGTAATTTCAAATACTTCGCTTCGAAACTCAGACCCGAAGGCAACATTCAGCTTGTCGGTCACTGCTCTCGAGAGGTCGAGATTCCAGACGTAATGTGTAAACGCCGTCCCACCCGGTTTGAAATTGATCGGGCTGTTCTGTCGGTACACGTACTCTCCGTTTGCATCCCGAATGCCGGATCTGTTGTGAGAGTTGAGAACGGTATAATCCTGACTGTTAAAGCCGATTGTGAAACTGGCATCGACGCCCCACCCGCTGAGTTTTGAACGGAAGCCGAGTGTGGCGTTGTAGTCGATGAGGTCTCCGTCAAATGTCGGAACATATCCCTTGTAGGATGCCGAATCCCCGTTACCAAAAAAGCTTGCCAGATAGGGATAGTCCGAATATGTTCTCCAGTATGGGACTCGATAGTTGGCAAACGAATTCACTTTCTTGTAGACATATGCACCACTCAAGTAAAAGTCGGTGTTGTCCGAAATCTGTACTCCGCTGTTCAGCGCGAATTTTGCTGCTGACGTCGCTGGAGCGGAGTTTCGGTTACCGGCGTACTTATCGAACGCGAGGAATTGCCGAATATAATTGAGGTCATATCCTCGAGCGGGATCACCAAAGTCGAGAAACTCCTGTTCAGCATCGACAATGCCGGACCGGCGCGCTTCATTGACGCGGGAAAGCTCAACGGTATAGTTGGCAAACCCTTTATCGCCCAAGATAGACGAGCCATTATTCATGGCAACGCTGAATCTTCCGCCATCGCCTCACTCGTTACGCCAGTATTCACGCTCACATACCCGCCTTCCGTGTTATCCTTGAGCACGATATTCACGACGCCGGCAAGGGCATCCGACCCGTACTGAGCCGACGCGCCATCCCGCAAGATTTCCACACGTTTGATAGCATCGACGGGAATGGCAGAAATATCGGTCGCCGTCTCACCGCGGCTTGGAGAAGTCTGAATGTAGACAAGCGAGCTGTGGTTTTTCCGCTTCCCGTTCACAAGAATGAGCGTTCGGCTGACTCCCATATTCCGAATTTCCCAAGGGTCAAGCAATGCCGTAGCGTCATTCACCGGCGTTTGAGAGACGCTGAAGGAAGGGACGCGATGCTGGAGCATTTTATCGAACGTCGTTTGGCCCGTGCCTACCAGTTCTTGGGCAGAAAGGACGTCGATGGGTAAAGGAGAATCGGTAACGGTTCGTGCCGTCGTTCTTGTTCCAACGACAACGACGATGTCCGTGGTCACTGCGGTGGGTTGCAGCTCGATGTTGAGCGTTCGCTGTTCATTCTCCGCGAGTGTAACCGTCATCGTTCGTGAGCTGTAACCCACGAAGGAAAAGACGATTTCATGCGTCCC
>DATLYT010000196.1:0-29106 GCA_035574455.1 Bacteroidota bacterium | reverse complement strand
ACGGTGTACCGCAATCTGCATGTGCTCCAACAGCAGGGGAAAGTTCTCGAGCTGGACTTTGGCGAGGGGTTCAGCCGTTACGATGCCTTTGTCGAACCGCATTATCATTTTGTCTGCGAGTCCTGCGGTACCGTGTTTGATTTAGAGGTTCCACCGCAGAACGATCTTCACGATCGGCTTCGTCACACCGTAAAGGGCACTATCCGCTCGCACCGGCTTGATTTCTTTGGCACCTGCAGTACCTGTCTCGCACAAGAGCCCGCTGCGGCTTAGAACAGACCCGCGATCGTAAGAGACATTCTCGGGTCGCTTCTCATTTTCCATTCTCATTCTTCACTCGATCGTATCTTCAAGGAGGCAAACCATGGCAGTACAGGTTGGTTCCAAAGCGCCATCATTTACACTGGTTGACACAGACAAAAAACCGCGGTCGCTCAGTGAGTTCCAAGGCAAAAAGCTTGTTCTCGCGTTTTTCCCCGGTGCTTTTACGGGCGTCTGCACGAAAGAGATGTGTGCATTACGCGACTCGATGAGCCGCTTGAACGAATTGGATGCCCAAGTCGTGGGAATTAGTGTTGATTCTCCGTTTGCGAACAAAGGATTTGCAGAAAAAAACAATCTCCAATTCCCGTTGTTGTCCGATTATACCCGCACCGCCGTGAAAGCCTACGGGGTTGAATTGCCGAACTTTGCCGGACTTGAAGGCTACACGGTCGCGCAACGCTCGGTGTTCGTGCTAGATAAAGACGGCATCGTCCGGTATGCGTGGGTGGCGGAGAACCCCGGTATCGAGCCGAACTATGAGGAACTGACAAAGGCTGTCTCTTCCATCTGAATCTTCGGCAGTCCCGGGAATTTTCGGCACTGCCGTAGCGTTGTAACCTTTCGAACTTCCTTCCGAAATAGCCCGAACGATGATACGAATTGGCGATACGGCTCCAGATTTCTCTCTCCCGACCGGAGACGGGACGAAGGTACGACTGAAGCAGTTTCGAGGCAAACCGGTCGTGCTGTATTTTTATCCCGCAGATGATACTCCCGGCTGTACCCGTGAAGCGTGTTCCTTCCGAGATGACTATGCCGAGTTCAGCCGACGTGGCGCGGTTGTTCTTGGTATGAGTGCTGACTCTGTCGCCTCGCACCAGAAATTTTCTGCAAAATACAGATTACCGTTCCCTCTGCTGAGCGATGAATCGAAGCGGGTCCTCAGGAAGTACGGAGTGTGGAAGCAGAAGACGATGTACGGTAGGAAATTTATGGGTATTGTGAGAACAACGGTCGTCATCGATGCTAAGGGGAAGATTTTCGAAATTTTTCCCAACGTCAAGGTAGAGGGACACACCAAAAAAGTCCTCGAGGCGCTGGACCGCCTGCTTCAACAAGGATGACCGATGGTCTACGTCACGCGAAGGGCAACATTTAGCGCATCACACAGACTCTACAATCCGAGTTTCTCGGACGAGAGGAACCACGAAGTCTTCGGCAAATGCGCAAACCCGAATGGTCATGGCCATAACTACGTGTTGGAAGTAACCGTCGGCGGAGAACCGAAGAGCGAGACAGGTTATGTGATTGATTTATCGAAGTTGAAGCTGATCATCAAACAGGAGATCATCGATAAAGTCGACCACAAGCATTTGAACCATGATGTCGATTTCCTGCAGGGGGTCATTCCGACGGCAGAGAACATCGTGAAGGCATTCTGGGCAATTTTGGCTCCCCGGATTACCGAGGGGAGGCTTGTTTCGTTGCGGCTGCATGAGACAGAAAACAATGTTGTGGAATATCGAGGTGATGAATGATGAACAACCATGTGCCGGTAGCGACGTTGGAAGAGACCATACGTGATTTGCTTGAACAAATTGGTGAAGACCCCTCGCGAGAAGGGCTCCTCAGAACTCCGCAGCGTGTGGCGAAAATGTATGAATTTCTCACACGAGGTTATCGGGAGGATGTAAAAAAAGTCCTGAACGGTGCTGTCTTCGAGGAAAAATACAGCGAAATGGTCATCGTGAAGGATATCGATTTCTACAGCCTCTGCGAGCATCACCTTGTTCCGTTTTATGGAAAGTGCCATATCGCCTATATTCCCAACGGTAAGATTATCGGGTTGAGCAAGCTCCCGCGTATCGTCGAAGTGTTCGCGCGGCGGTTGCAGGTACAGGAGCGGCTCACCCAACAGATTGCCGACACACTCTACGAATGCTTGAACCCGGACGGTGTTGGCGTCGTCATGGAAGCTCGGCATCTCTGCATGATGATGCGCGGGGTAGAGAAGCAGAACTCTGTTGCCACGACGAGTGCCATGCTTGGAGTTTTCCGCGACGACGTTAAGACACGCAACGAATTTCTTACCCTCATCAACCGTTCCTTTGACCCGTAATTGAGTACGAGCCGCTCCCCCCGCACAGTCTGGATTACCGGAGCTAGCTCCGGCATCGGAAGGGCGCTGGCTCTGGCATTTGTCCATGCTGGCGATGTAGTGATTGCCACAAGCCGGTCCCTGCGTCCGCTGAAACACCTCCAACACGAGCTTGGGGCGAAGGGGGAAGTGTATGCGTGTGATGTGCGGAACGAACGAGCCGTTGAACGTGTGGCCAGGAAAGTACTGCAACGCCACTCGAAAGTTGATATTCTGGTGAACAACGCCGGAGTAACGTCGTTTGCGGAATTCGCCGGCACCAGTGTGAAGGAATTCGATGAGATCCTGGATACCAACCTCCGCGGGTTGTTCCTGACGACGCGGGCCGTGTTGCCGTCTATGATACGCAAAAGGGATGGCCTCATTCTGAATATCCTATCGTATGCAGCAAAGACAACGTACACAAAATCGGCAGCGTATAGCGCGGCCAAAGCAGGGGCAGAGGCGATGATGAATGTCCTGCGTGCTGAAGTGCGGGGGAAAGGGATTCGCGTGATGAACATCTACCCCGGAGCTATTTTGACTCCGATGTGGCCGTCTCGTCTTCGGAAACGCCACGCGGCATCGATGATGTCGGCCGATGATGTTGCAAGACTGGTGGTACAGCTTACGGAGCAGCCGAAGACTCTCCATATCGAAGAGCTTGTCGTTCGACCGCCGCAAGGAGATCTCCGCGTATGAAACTCAAGGATACCGTTGCTCTTGTCACAGGAGCGGGGCGGGGCATCGGGAAAGCGATTGCAATCACGCTGGCGACTGAAGGCTCAACCGCCGTCTTGGTTGCACGGACGAAATCAGAGCTGGAATCGGTTCGCTCAGAAATTGAAGGTCGCGGAGGGAAAGCGATCGCATTGCCCGCCGATATCACGAAACCCGAACAAGTTCATCTGGTGTTTGACGAAGTGTCGAAGCAGTTCGGTCGATTGGATATTCTCGTGAACAACGCGGGTATCGGCCGCTTTGCACCGGTCAAAGAGTTGTCATTGTCCGATTTTGACGCGATGTGGAATGTCAACATGAGAGGGCTTTTTCTTTGCACCCAGCAAGCGGTGAAGATGATGGAAGCGCGGAAGAGCGGCGTCATTGTGAACATCTCTTCGCTGGCGGGGAAGAATGCCTTTGTCAACGGTGCTGGCTATGCTGCGACGAAATGGGCGTTGATGGGCTTTGCGAAATGTTTAATGTTAGAAGTGCGTGAGCAGAACATCCGCGTGGTTACCGTCTGCCCGGGTTCCGTCGATACGACGTTTTCTCATCCTCAAGATCCCTCCAAAGCCGAGAAGCTGATCCAACCTCAGGACGTTGCAGATATTGTGCTCGCGGCGATCACGATTCCCGCTCGCTCCATGGTCAGTGAGATCGACATCCGGCCTACCAATCCGAAGTAACAAAAAAAACGGCCGGCGTGCTATCCACGCCGACCGTCTGTAAGATGCAGTATCGTTCTTTAGAACGGGCGACGCATTCGCGGCCCAAATCCACCGATCCGGCCTTCAAATCTGCCACGGAAACGAGGGCCGAATTCCCGCATTCGATGTCTACGCTCCATAAAGCGGCTCTGAACACGCTCCTTTACCGCCTCGCGAATCATCTTCTGCTGTTCGGGCGTTAAAATTTTTCGCACGTTCAGCATATGATTCACGCGAGCAGTCTGAAGTTGCGCTCGGAGTTGCGACACCTCGTTGATTTTCTTTTCGATGGCCGCTTTATCGGGATTCTCGGCACGCAGAAGCTGGCGCAATTCAACTGCGGCAGTCTGCACCTTTGCCCTCTGGCTGATCTGCTGCTTCTGGAAATCGGTTCTGAGCTTTTCAATTTGGTTTTTCTGATCATCACTCAGTTTCAAGCGTTCCATCAAACGCGGGTTTCCGAGGGCGCCGCCTGGTCTCATCGGTGGAGCCTGGCTGAAGGCTACTACGCTGACAAAAAGAGTGAGCGACAAGAGTGACAGTGTTTGTTTCATAGTGAGTCTCCTTACATTTACTGTTCAAGAAGTTAGACGAGAGAGTTATCAAAAAGTTTAACATCAGTTCGCTTGCAACAAAAAGCCTTCTTTCCTATATTATTTGCGGCATGAATCACGTCCGGCTCCTCCTTTCCTGTACACTCCTTCTCCTGCTCAGCATTACGTTTTCGTCCTGCGCCGTTTTTGAAGTCATCGGACATTCGCTCTCCCAGTTGTATGAAAATTCTGTCTCTTACTTCAACGCGTACTACAATGCCAAGCGAAATTTTGCAGAGGCAGAAGAATTAATTCTTGCCGCAGAACGAGCAGCGCGTGGAAAGACAAACCCGAGTCAACGCCCTGCTCCTCCTACCGGTCAAGCGCGGGAGAAACTGAATGCCGTCATCGATAAATGCTCCAGCATTCTCTCGTTCTATCCGAAAAGCGCTCTGGTTGACGATGCACTCTTTCTCATCGGTAAGTCGTATTACTATCTTCAAGAGCACTTGAAGGCCGAGCGGAAATTTTCAGAACTATTGATGGAATTCCCGTTTAGCGACCTTGCCTTAGAAAGTCAACTCTGGTGGGCTCGGACGTTGAGGGAAATCAACCGCGCGGGTGACGCTCAGCGCGTGGCGTCCACATTAGCTGTAACGGCAACTGAGCAAAAGGAGTACCAACTTGCCGCAGAAGCCTATGCTCTGTTGGGTGAGATAGCAGAAGAAGAGAATCGAACACAAGAGGCCATTGATTGGTACGCAAAAGCAATTGAGAGTGGTCGAGACGATTTTTTCGTTGCCACGGCTTTAGTAGAGCTTGGCGACATCTACTTCTCCCGGAACGATTTCGACAAAGCGGCCGCTACCTATACGAAGGTCTTTGACAGAGTATCAGATGCTTATTTGAACTACTATAGCCGTATCCAAGCTGTGCGGGCCTACTCTGCCATGAAACGCTACGATACGGCAGCGTATCTGACTGCCGAGATGCTTGATTCCTATCGATACGCGGAATATCACCCCGTCATTCGCTTGGAGCATGCCCACGTCTTGTTGAACAGCGGAAAAACGGAGGATGCGCTCGATGAATATCGCTTTGTCGATACGACGTATCAGAGGACGGAAGCCTCCGCCAATGCGGCGTTTGCGTTAGGGCAATTTTTTGAGCTTCAGCGCGGAGATTATCTGCAGGCGCGTGGCTATTATACCCGAGCGGCAATGTACGCCGGCGCGAGTTTTTCGACTGAGGCGAGACGACGGGAAAGTGGGTTGGGCAAACTCATCAATTTGCGACGCCAACTTGTTGTTCAAGATAGTCTCGTGGCGCTTTCGGATAGTCTACGCAACTATCCAGAACAGTTTCTTGAACCGTTGGATAGTACGGCGGTCGACACTGCAAACGGAACGGCTGACACCGTGCAGACGGCGGGCGCAGCTCCGAAGATGCTTCTAAAGCCCGTCAATAAGGATTCCATCCAGATTGTCAAAGCACGCATTGCGTACGATGTGGGGGAAGCCTTCTATACGGAGTTGGACCTGCCCGACTCAGCGTTAGTCTGGTTTCAGCGGGCGTTGGAGTGGAAGGTGGATTCAACGTTGACACCAAGGGCACTCTTTATTGTTGCGGAATTAGGGAAGTCGACAAAGACCCGCACGGACACAGAAATCGCTGAATTGTACCAGACACTGATCGAGAAGTTTCCACGCTCGCCCTATGCCGAAGAAGCAAGGAGGATTCTTGGTTTACCGCTGACGCAACGGACGAAGGAGGAGGGTGAGCGCATCTATGCTGTTGCCGAGTCGCTCCTCTGGCAAGGACAGTATTATGGCGCGATTGAGCGGTGGAAGGAGCTCATCAACGAGAATCCATCGAGCCCGTTGGCGGCGAAAAGCCAGTACGCCATCGGGTGGGTGTACGAGAACTATCTTGCAAAACCCGACAGCGCTCTTGCTTATTACAAAATGGTGGTTGAGAACCACAAAGCATCGCCGTATGCGACTGCCGTAAAGAACAGAATTACAGAACCGGAGAAGACGGAGAGTGCACAGAAGCCCGGGCAGCAACAGCAAGAGACGAAACCTAAGCCCACCATGGATGAAGAGGAGCTTTTCAAGCTTAAGCCGCCCACTCCGGCTCGGAAGGATACCGTGAAAGTCAAAGTGGTTGAATAGCATGACGCATGAAATCGTGACGGTCAGCTCCAACAACGAAGTTGCTGAAGGTCTGTTTCTCCTTCGGTTCCAATCGGACAGAATCGCGCGGGCAACAGCGCCGGGTCAGTTTGTGAATATCCGCGTCACAGATGTTTTTGTGCCCTTCTTGCGACGGCCGTTTAGTGTTTCGAGGGTGGAAGGACGACTCGTAGAAATCCTTTTTAATGTCGTTGGTGGGGGAACACAGATTCTCTCCTCCAAACGGCCCGGCGATACCCTGGACCTTCTTGGACCGTTGGGCAAGCCGTTCGACGTTCACGATGAGTTTGAGACGGCACTCATCGTCGCCGGTGGACTCGGTGTTGCTCCCTTTCCTCTCTTGACCGATTGGCTTCTGCGCGAAGAAAAACAGATTCTAACCTTCCTCGGCGCGAGAAATGCCTATCAACTCTACAAACAGCACTTGAAAAACCTCCGTGTGGCAACAGACGATGGGTCGGAGGGTTTGAAGGGAACGGTAATCGACCTCCTTGATCGGTATCTCCAAACTCATACGGTTTCGAAGCCGAAAATCTTCGGCTGCGGACCGACGAAAATGCTTCAGGCTCTTTCCGAGTATGCGCACCGCAAGCGAATCCCTTGCGAGCTGTCGCTCGAGGGGGAGATGGCCTGTGGAATTGGCTTGTGTCAGGGTTGTCCTGTGGAACGACGGAACAGTGGCGCCAAATACGCTCTCGTCTGTAAAGAGGGCCCTACATTTAACTGCGAAGAGATTGTGCTTTCTTAAATGGTCAAGCAATCCTTTACATTGCGAGACGTTGAGTTCACCAACCGCGTCCTGGTTGCGTCCGGCACGTTCGGTTACGGGGATGAGGTGAAAGGTCTCGTCGATGTCAATCGACTGGGGGGCATTGTCACCAAATCGCTCTCGTGGAAGCCGCGTGAAGGGAATCCCCCGCGAAGAGTCGCCGAAACCCCCTGCGGTATGTTGAATTCCATCGGTCTGGCAAATATCGGCGTGCAGAAATTTATCGACGAAAAACTGCCGTACCTGCGAACTCTCGAGACTGCCCTTGTGGTCAACATCGCAGCAAGTTCTGTCCAGGAGTACTGCGATGTGTTAAGCCTGCTCGATAAACAAGAGGGAGTCGATGCGTTCGAGATCAATGTTTCCTGCCCGAACGTGAAGGAGGGCGGGTTGAGTTTTGGTACGGATTGCACTATGGTGAAGGAAATAACGACTCGACTTCGCGCACTGACGGAAAAACCACTGATCATCAAGCTCACACCAAACGTTGCCCACATCTCCGAATTTGCCCGCGCGTGTAAAGAAGCCGGTGCAGATGCGGTATCGGTTATCAATACCGTTGTTGGCATGGCGGTGGATATCAAGACGAAAAAGCCGAAGCTCTCGACCGTTACAGGAGGATTATCCGGTCCCGCCATCAAGCCTATCGCACTTGCCAAGGTCTACGAAGTTGCTCAAGCTGTCGATATCCCGATCCTTGGTATTGGTGGAATCATGACCGTAGAAGACGCCATAGAATTCCTGCTTGTCGGTGCGACCGCAGTACAGGTAGGAACGGCGAATTTCATCGACCCTAATACCGGCGTAACGATTGCCGAGGGGCTGGCCCGGTATGCCGAACAACAGCATCTCACCGATGTTGGGCAGCTCGTGGGCGCGATGGATTCCAACGTCGAGTTTTCCGTGTTGCAATCCTGGCTCTAATCCTCCGATGCATTAACCCCTTGAATTCCTACGTACGCACGATCAAGTTTCTGTACAGTCTGCAAGTGCGCGGCATGAAGTTCGGGCTGCGCGGAATTCGAGCGTTGCTGCGTGCTCTCGGCCACCCCGAACATCAGTTTCCTTCTCTTCATATTGCTGGCACGAATGGCAAAGGCTCCACCGCAGCCTTGATCGCATCAATCCTCACGGCAGCGGGGTACAAGACCGGACTCTACACCTCTCCCCACGTCATCGATTTTACCGAACGCATTCGCATCAATGGTAAACCGATTGCTCGAAGGGATGTTGTACGACACCTACGCGTTCTTCGACCGCTCGTTCAACGCCACCGGACAACATTCTTTGAAACCGTAACGGCGATGGCATTTCGTCATTTTGCTGAACAGAAGGTAGATATTGCTGTTATCGAAACTGGACTTGGCGGAAGGCTGGATGCCACAAATGTTTTGAAGCCACTTGTCTCTGTTATCACCAATATCGGCCTTGAGCATACGGAGATTCTCGGCCGCACGATTCCGAGCATTGCTTTTGAGAAAGCGGGAATTATCAAGCCCTTTACGCCGTGCGTTACCGGGGAACGTTCTGCAGAGGCCCTCCAAGTATTTCGCACAATTGCCAGAAAACGAAAAGCCCCGCTCATTGTCGTCCGAAGTTGGAGCACGATCAAGCGTTCTTCGATACATGGCACTCGATTCGATCTGCGGGTCGGAAAGATGGCTTACCGGAACCTACTCCTTTCGCTAGCCGGAGACCACCAGATTGGAAATGCTGCTTTGGCGATTGCCACTATCAACCTTCTGAATAGGCATAATCAGTTTTCACTGTCAGAGAATGCCGTTCGCGAGGGGCTCAAGGACGTCGCACGATACAGCGGTATCCAGGCTCGCCTGTCCGTTGTGCACACCAAACCGCTAATGATTGCGGACGTGGCCCACAATCCCGACGCGATTAGCGCCTTAGTGACGTCCCTCCAGAACCTTCGTATTCGCAACGTTGTTCTACTCTTTGGTGTCTCAAGGGATAAAGATTATCTGACGATGGTAGACCGCCTGAAGCCGATTGTTGACCGAGCGGTTGTCGTTGCAGCACATACTGAACGGGCTCGCCCCGAAAATGATTTGAAGCAGGCGTTTGTGCGAGTCGGTATTCCAGCCGATACAGAACGGAACGTGCGCAAGGGTGTTATCCGGGCAGGTGCCCTCGCGCAGAAAGGACAAGCGGTGCTCATCACAGGGTCGCATTTTGTTGTCGGCGAGGCCCTGGCATTCCTGCACCGGAAAAAATACTTGACAATCAACCAGTAATCGGGTATATTACCAACAGATTTAAACACTATCTTCTCTGTTACCAGCCGGTTTCTTCATAGACCCGATCTTTTCCCCTATCGCTGTGTAAATTTTTTCCGCAAGGTCGTCGTTGAGCAGTTTTCTACTTTCCTCCATTCACATCATAAGGTGTTCCCGCCATGCCGATGGACATCACTGAACTGAAGTCCAAAAAAATCGCGGAGTTGAACCAGATCGCCAAGGAGATGAACATCCAGGGTTATAGCGATCTCCGCAAACAGGACATCATTTTTAAAATCCTTGAAGCCCAAACCGAGAAAGAGGGCTATAGCTTTAGCAAGGGGGTACTGGAAGTGCTGCCGGACGGATACGGCTTCCTTCGCTCTGTTGACTATAGTTATTTGCCTTCGCCGGATGATATCTACGTCTCACCGTCCCAGATCAAGAAGTTTGGTCTGCGCACTGGCGATGTGGTCAGCGGGCAGGTACGGCCGCCGAAGGAAGGCGAGCGGTTCTTTGCATTGTTGCGAGTGGAGGCGGTGAATGATGAATCGCCCGATTTGATCCGCGAGCGTGTGCTCTTCGATAACCTCACGCCGCTGTATCCAACGACAAGACTGAAGTTAGAAACAGCGCCGGGCGAGTATTCCATGCGGATTATGGACCTTCTTGCTCCCATCGGTAAAGGTCAGCGTGGAATGATTGTTTCGCCGCCGAAAGCTGGAAAGACTGTTCTTCTCCAGAAGATCGCCAATAGCATTCTCCGTAACCATCCCGAAGTAAAATTAATTGTTCTCCTCATCGACGAGCGTCCGGAGGAGGTGACGGATATGGAGCGAACGGTGAACGCGGAAGTGGTCAGCTCGACATTTGATGAGCCGCCGGAGCGTCACGTACAGGTTTCCGATATGGTGTTGGAGAAGGCAAAGCGATTGGTGGAATCGAAGAAAGATGTCGTCATTCTCCTGGATAGCATTACGCGCCTTGCCCGCGCACACAACACGGTCGTACCACACAGCGGCAAGATTCTTTCCGGCGGTGTCGATGCCAATGCGCTGCACCGGCCGAAGCGATTCTTTGGCGCGGCTCGAAACATCGAAGAGGGCGGTAGCCTGACTATCATCGCCACGGCGCTGGTAGAAACCGGAAGCCGCATGGATGAAGTGATTTTCGAGGAATTCAAAGGTACCGGTAACATGGAAGTGGTGCTCGACCGCAAGTTGAGCGATAAGAGAATCTTCCCTGCTATTGACGTGAACCGGTCCGGCACTCGAAAAGAAGAGATGCTGCAGGACCCGGAGGAGCTCAACCGGGTCTGGATTCTCCGGAAACTGCTCAGCGATCTCACGCCCGTCGAAGCGATGGAATTTTTGTTGGAGAAGATGCGCGGAACAAAATCGAACAAAGAATTCTTAAAGGTGATGAACAGCTAACACAGCAACTCACAGGCAGGACTGTTCACAAAATCCCTTCAGGAGTCTCCATCCTCACATTGTTCATTTCTTTTGACTACTCATATGGCCAATCACGTACGTGAAGCAGTCATTGTTAGCGCGTGCAGAACCCCAATCGGTAGCTTCATGGGTTCGCTGAGTGCGCTCCCTGCACCTCGCCTCGGAGCTCTTGTTGTGGCCGAGGCGGTCACACGGGCAGGCGTTAAACCAACGGATGTTCAAGAAGTGATCATGGGGAATGTGTTGACGGCCGGTGAAGGGCAAGCGCCCGCACGACAAGCGGCACTCTTTGCCGGATTGCCGGAAAGCGTCGAGTGCATGACGATCAATAAAGTTTGCGGCTCGGGGTTGAAGGCAGTCATGCTCGCGGCACAAGCCATTCAGCTCAATGACGCCGATGTGATTGTTGCCGGCGGCATGGAGAGCATGTCCAACACGCCGTACTTGCTTGAGAAAGTACGTGAAGGTTTGCGTATGGGAAACGCGGAAATTGTGGATTCCATGATCAAGGATGGTCTGTGGGACGTGTATAATAATTTTCACATGGGAAACGCGGCTGAGATTTGCGCAAGGGAGTGTGCTGTTCCAAGGGAAGCGCAGGATGAGTTTTCACTTCTGAGTTATCAACGAGCGCAGGCGGCATGGAAGGAAGGTAAGTTTACTGCGGAAGTTGTGCCTGTAACGATCAAAACGAAGCAAGGGGAAACGAGAGTGGAGCAGGATGAGGAGCCGTTCAAAGCGAAGTTCGAGAAGATTCCCCAGCTTAAACCGGCATTTCAAAAAGACGGGACGGTAACGGCAGCGAATGCGTCGAAGATCAACGATGGAGCCGCGGCGGTGATCGTCATGTCGGCGGAGAAAGCGAAGTCGATGGGGATCAAGCCGATCGCGCGCATTGTTGCCTCTGCATCGGCTGCGAAGAAGCCCGAGTGGTTTACCACCGCACCCGCCGACGTCATCTCCAAAGTCCTCACCAAAGCGGGTCTCAAGCAGGATCAGATCGACCTCTTCGAAATCAACGAAGCCTTTGCCGTGGTCGCGTTGGCCGTAAACAAGTTGTTGGGCCTCGACGTTGCGAAGGTCAACGTCAACGGCGGTGCAGTGGCTCTTGGCCACCCGATCGGCGCAAGCGGTGCGAGAATTCTCGTAACGCTCCTGCACGCCTTGAAGCAACGCAACCAACAGCGTGGCTTGGCGGCGATCTGTATCGGTGGTGGGGAAGCAGCAGGGATGATTGTAGAGATACTCAACTAACTGTTCGTAATTCTCACATAATCCCACCTACAACGAGCTCATTCCATGAATATTCAGAACGTTACTGTTATCGGTGCAGGGACTATGGGCAGTGGCATAGCCCATGTCTTTGCGCAGTACGGCTTTTCCGTTACGTTGAATGATATTAAGCAGGAATTCATCGAGCGGGGCCTCAAGACCATCCAGGCGAACCTTGACCGGCAAGTCAAAAAAGGGACGATCAACGAGGATCAAAAACAGGCTACCCTCGGAAGAATAAAAACCACGCTGAACCTCGAGGAAGCCTGTCAGTCGGCAGATATCGTCGTTGAAGCGGCTACCGAGGATCAAGCAATCAAGAAAGACCTCTTCCGCCGCTTCGATACCTCCACACGACCCTCTACCATCCTTGCTTCGAATACCTCTTCGATTTCCATTACTGAACTTGCCGCTGTCACCAAGCGGCCGGAGAACGTCATCGGCATGCATTTTATGAATCCAGTGCCGGTGATGAAGTTAGTCGAAGTGATTCGCGGACTTTCCACCTCGAACGAGACGTTTCTGGCAGTGAAGGCGTTGGCCGAAAAGCTCGAAAAAGTGCCGGTCGAAGTGAACGACTATCCCGGCTTCGTCTCCAACCGCATCCTGCTGCCGATGTTGAACGAGGCAATGTACTGTGTGATGGAAGGTGTTGCGACACCGGAAGCCATCGACACGGTTATGAAATTAGGCATGAATCATCCGATGGGACCGCTGCAACTGGCGGATTTTATCGGCCTGGATGTCTGTCTTTCCATTATGAATGTGTTACACGATGGCCTGGGCGATCCGAAATATCGACCCTGTCCCCTACTGAAGAAAATGGTCGCCGCGGGACACCTCGGACGGAAATCCGGCCGTGGCTTTTATGATTACTCGCAAACTAAGTAGATAATCCTATGAACTTCGATTTCAATGAAACGCAATTGATGATTAAAGAAACGGCGCGGCAATTTGCCGAGACGGAATTACTTCCGACGATTCTCGAGCGTGATGAAAAAGAAGAGTTTCCACACGAGGCGGTGAAGAAGATGGGCGAGTTGGGGTTTATGGGTATGATGGTGTCGGAACAATGTGGCGGTGCCGGTCTCGATACCGTCTCGTATGTTCTTGCCCTTGAGGAGATCTCGAAAGTTGATGCCTCAGCAGGTGTCATCATGTCGGTCAACAACTCGCTTGTCTGCTGGGGTCTTGAGATGTACGGCACAGAGTACCAAAAGGAGAAGTACCTTCGCGACCTTGCCACGGGCAAAATGTTAGGAGCCTTTGCTCTTTCGGAGCCTGAGGCAGGCAGCGACGCGACGAATCAGCGCACGACGGCAGAAAAAAAAGGCGACACCTACATTCTCAACGGGACGAAGAATTTCATCACCAACGGTGCGAATGCCGACGTTGTGCTCGTTATGGCAACGACCGACCGTTCCAAAGGACACAAAGGCGTGAGTGCATTCATTGTGGAGAAGACCTTCCCCGGCTTCACGATTGCCAAAAAAGAGAAAAAGCTCGGCATCCGCAGCTCGGATACCGTTTCGCTCGCGTTTACCGATTGTGTTGTCCCGGCAGAGAACTTGATCAAAGAAGAAGGATTTGGGATAAAATTTGCCCTGAAGACACTTGACGGAGGACGCATCGGTATTGCCGCTCAGGCATTGGGAATAGCGCAAGGCTCGCTTGATGCCGCACTCAAGTACAGCAAGACACGAAAAGCGTTCGGCCACCCGATTGCCGATTTTCAAGCGATTCAGTTCAAACTTGCCGACATGGCAACACAGATTGAGGCTGCCCGCATGCTTACCTTGCGTGCCGCGTATCTCAAGGACAAGGGCGAGGACTACGTGATGGCAGCGGCGATGGCGAAGTTGTATGCTTCGAAGGTTTCCGTAGCTTCCGCGCTGGAGGCGATCCAGATTCATGGTGGGTACGGTTACATGAAGGAGTATCACGTCGAACGCTTTTTGCGCGACGCCAAGATCACGGAGATCTACGAAGGGACGTCGGAGATTCAGCGTATTGTCATCTCTCGCGGGTTGCTTCACTAACCAGAGCTTCAGAAAAAACAAAGGCATCTCCAGAACGGGGATGCCTTTTTCGTTTGTAGGTGAGTTCCCGTGCCTTGTTTTTGGCACGAACTTTTGCTAACATCTACCCGATGGTCATGAGAAATCCATGAATTTCTTTCCGCGACTTTTTCTTGCACAGCTCTTTCTCTGGTCGTTCTTGTTAGCCCAGCCCAAAGAGCCAGTGGTGCTGCTGTTTGCCGGTGACGTTACGCTGGACCGTCATATCGACCGTGTGGCGGGCAAAGATCCCGAATACCTGTTTCGTAGATGGGATGTCCGACCGTACGACCTGTTCATGGTGAACCTTGAACACCCCATTACGACATCGTCGTCCAGTATCCCCAAAGAATTCAATTTCAAAATGCATCCTAAGTACCTGCGGACGTTACAGCATGCGGGGATTACCATGGTCAACGCAGCAAATAATCACGTTGCAGATTTCGGTTTGCGCGGTTTGTATGACACGATGCACTATTTAGATTCCGTCGGAATCGGATACGTGGGCATTGGAAAAAATCTTGATGAAGCGCGGAAACCACGTATCGTTGAGCTGAAAGGATGGAGGGTTGGCTTTTTGGGCTATCACGGCTATGGACGATTCTCAGCTACAGCAAAGAGTGCCGGAGTAGCGCCGAGGGTTGAACAGCACATTGTTGCTGATGTCCGAAAGTTAAAACCGCAGGTTGATTTTCTTGTTGTCAACTTTCACTGGGGAGTGGAATTAGCCGATCAGCCCGATGAAGAACAAATCCGGCTCGCCCATCGTGTTGTTGATGCCGGTGCCGATCTCATCGTTGGGCATCATCCCCATGTTCTCCAGGGAATGGAGCGATACAACGGTGCAACGATCGCCTATTCTTTGGGCAATTTTGTCTTTGGCGGAAATTTCCGACACACCTATGAGACCGCCGTCCTGAAGGTTGTGCTGTCGGCTGGCCGACCTCAGATTACGCTGGTGCCGGTCTTTGTACAGGAGTGGCAACCGCACCTGGCTGATGAACGCACCGCGAAACGAGTCAAAGACCTCGTACAACAACGGTCAGCAATGTTTCGTGAGCCGTTTCCGATTGCTCTTGAAGTCACCGAATAAGAAGGCACGATATGCTCGTTTTGATGAAACAAGAAGCGACAACGGATGACATCGAGCGTGTCAAAGAGAAAATCCGCACGCTGGGGTATGTGCCACACGAAATACCCGGTGCACAACGTGTGGCCATTGGCATTACCGGCAATAAAGGCCGGTTGGATCCTGACCTCTTCCTCAGCATGAACGGCGTGCTGGATGCCGTTCCCGTTTCTAAACCATTCAAGCTCGTCAGCCGTGAGGTGAAGCCCGAAAATACCATTGTGCGCGTTGGGGATGAAGAAATTGGTGGCCAGACGCTTACGGTGATTGCCGGACCGTGTTCTGTGGAAAGCCGCACGCAAATCCTGGAAATTGCCGAAGTGCTGCGCGAGATGGGTGTACGATTCCTGCGGGGAGGGGCTTTCAAGCCGCGCACCTCGCCGTACGCGTTTCAGGGGCTGAAGTTGGAGGGTTTGGAGTATCTTCGTGAGGCGGCAGACAAGACTGGGATGTACATTGTGACAGAGGTGAAGGATACGGAAACGCTTCCAGCGGTTGCTGAGCATTCGGACATTCTTCAAGTCGGCGCGAGAAACATGTACAATTTTTCGCTCTTAGAACGATTAGGAGAGGTGAAACGCCCCGTCCTCCTCAAACGTGGCTTATCGGCAACGATTGAGGAACTGCTCATGGCAGCAGAATACATCGCATCGAAAGGGAACTATAACATCATTCTCTGTGAACGCGGCATTCGGACGTTCGAGACGTACACGCGCAATACCCTCGACCTGAACGCTGTGCCTGTCGTCAAGAAGCTCTCTCATTTGCCGATCATCGTCGACCCAAGCCATGGCACCGGTGCGTGGGATCTTGTCCTCCCGATGGCGCAGGCGGCCGTCGTTGCCGGAGCAGATGGCTTGATGATTGAAGTGCATCCGAATCCCGAAGCAGCACTCTCGGACGGATTCCAGTCATTGCGACCGGATAAGCTCCGCCTCCTGCTCGAACGACTGAGACAACTTGCACCGGTTCTCCAACGGCGAATTCCGGAACCTTCTCCCATCGTGATGACGTGAAGAAAACTGGGACGACATATTCCTTGACGAAACACGCTGTCGGCAAACGCGGGACAACCAATGCGCGCAACGGCCGACAAGGACAGAAGCGACGAGGGCAGAAGTCGTCTCACCTTCACCAGAAGAAGCAAGCGTTGGGCAAAAGTCGAAAAAACGCTAATCGGCTCAATGCGAAAGGGTCATCAGAAACTCCTCGGAAGGATTCACCGAAACGTCCAAAGCAGTCTGTGCGATATTTAACAGAGTTTGTTCCAGTTGAAACCATCCACAGGGAGGGCCCGTACGATTTCTTGGTCCAGCATGCGCCCTACGGGATCGGCATCGTACAGCAAGGCAAGCTCGTTCTCGTCAATCCCACGTTTGCGAAAATGCTTGGCTACCGGTCGGCTTCCGACATCGAAACGAAACCGATAACCCACTTCATCGAAGAGGGGTCGCAACGGTCCTATCAGTTGTTGGAACAGCGCAAGTTGCGGGGTGAAGCCATTCCCTCGAAATTTGAGATGAAGATGCAACGCACAGACGGATCGAAGGTGAACGTGGAGTGCTCACTGTCGCTTTGCATCTACGAAGGTCAGCCTGCCGTGAGCGTGTTTGTCAGCGACATCACCGACCAAAAGCAGCTCGAAACGAGACTGGTTGATTCGGAGCGGCTCTTTCGGAACGTCGTCAATTCAATGGTCGATGCCTTGGTGATCACGGACCTGCAGGGCAAGGTGCTCGATGTGAACGAGGGATTTGAACGACTGACGGGTTATCAGCGGCGCGAGGTTTTTGGTATGGGAATTCCCTATCCGTGGGTGCCGGATGAGGATCTTCGGAGCTATATCCGCTGGCTTGAACGACTCAGAGAAAACAGTTTCTTGAAGGACTTTGACATCACCTGGCGTCGGAAAGATGGTTCCCAGATAGCCGTAAGTATGAGCACGACGCTTCTGCGAAAGACAACCGGCGAGCCTGCACTCATGGTCAATATTGCGCGTGACATCTCCGAGCGACAACAGGCGCAACGCGAGCTGTCCCAGCAAGTGCAACGACTGCAGGTGCTGTATGAACTCAGTCGCGCTCTCACGGAAACTTGGGATTTGCACGAAATCGGGGTCAAGACCTACCAACAAGTAAAGCGTGTGATCCCGGTGGATGCTTTCTTCATCACGTTGTATGAAGAAAACAAAAACGTGGTGCGGCCGATTTTTGTCGTCGAGAGTTTGAACGGTCAAGAAGGGGAGCATGAACAGACGGCGACACCAATTCCCCTGGAGGAGGCACCAGTCATTGCGAAAGTGGTCGCGTCGCACGAATCGATGTTAGAACACGGGACGAACCAGAAACCGTTGTCTTCGTATTTTCCGTTCGGTAGCCTCCCAAAACCGTTGTCCTCGCTCATGTATGTTCCGATGTTTTCGAAAGACCGGATTATTGGGGTCTTATCCGCACAATCCTCTGAGCGGAATGCATATTCGGCCGACCGTCTTGCACTGCTGGAAAGCATTGCCAGCGTCGTGGCAATCGCCATTGAGAAGGTCAAGCTCTACCGAGAAACCATAGAAAAATCGCAGGAAATCGAAGCGCGCAACAAAGAGCTTGATGATTTTACCTACGTCGTTTCCCACGACCTCAAAGAGCCATTGATTAGCGTTGAAGGATACGTCAAGATTTTGAAAGATGAATACGGAGAAACGTTCGATGAGACAGGCCAGCAGTTCTTGCGCTCTATTCTGGATGCCTGTACTCACATGAAACGGCTGATTGAAGATCTCCTCCAACTGTCGCGTGTCGGCAAGCTCTCAGAAGTGAAACATGAAATCGATCTCAACAAGCTCATTGCCGAAGTCATCCAGGAGTTACAGTTTAGTATTCAGGAGCGCAAGGCACAGATCGTTGTGGCCGAGAATCTCCCGAAGGTCGTGAGTGCAGAGCCTTACGTCAAAGTGATTTTCCGGAATTTGATCTCCAATGCCCTGAAGTTTTGCGACAAAGCCATTCCTGTGGTCGAGGTTGGTGTACGACCTGCCGAAAGCCCTATCTTTTTCGTGCGGGATAATGGCATTGGCATTCCGCCGGAGTATCACGAAAAAATCTTTTTGATCTTTCAGCGCCTGCATAAGCGAGAGGAGTACGAGGGGACGGGTGCGGGATTGACGATTACCAAGAAAATCATCGAGGCGCATGGCGGACGTATCTGGGTAGACTCCTCTCCGGGCATGGGGTCGACATTTTATTTTACGCTACCATCGTCGTAGGATCGCGCGATGGCATTCACCACGACGGCGTTGAATATTGTAATCATTGAGGATAATCAGGATCACGCCCGCATCCTCAAATGGGCGTTCGATCAGAATGAACGCCGGGATCGGCTGACGTTTTTTGCCGACCCACAGATGGCGCTCAACTATATTGCATCGGCGGTACGGGAATCGATCTTCAAGCCGGACTTAATTCTGCTTGACCTCAACTTGCCGAAAATCGATGGCCGGGAGGTCTTGCGAACACTAAAGTCCGATGATGCTTCGAAGTCGATACCGGTGGTGGTCTTGAGCAGTTCCGACCGTGAGGAAGACGTTCAACAAGCCTATTTCCTAGGTGCAAACACGTACATCAGCAAGTCGTTGCTGCTGAATCAGCTTACACCGGCGTTGAAGACCGTGCTTGACTACTGGTCTTCCATCGCTCAACTACCTTCGAGGAAACAAACGCCATGACAGAAGACGGCTCAATTCAAGTCATGCTTGTCGAGGACAATGCGGACTTCGCCAAACTTGTTCGTCTCTATCTCAACAAAGCAGAAGAAGCCAGGTTTGATGTCCTGTGGAAGGATAACGGCAAAGAGGCGATCGAAGCGATTAAAAGCATCCCCACCATCGATGTTGTCCTCATGGATTACTTTCTGCCCGGTATGAACGGCTTGGAAGTGACGCAGACTCTCCGCAATGAAAAGATCGATGTCCCGGTTGTTTTTCTCACCGTGAATAAAGATATGAATATCGCCGTCGAAGTGATGAAGCTCGGCGTGCGGGATTATTTAGTGAAAGAGGAAATTGCAACACCCATCCTTCCGAAAACGATTCTCAGCGTCGTTGAGAAGAAAAAACTTGAGCGGGAGATCGCAGAACTGGAAATTCGGAAGAAGCGACTGGAAGTGATGCAGGAGATGGTAGCCGGCATCGTGCGTCAAATCTCGACGCCCCTCGAAGGGATGAAAAGTATTGTCGATCAACTCAGTACCAAAACCCAGATTGAAAAAGTAGCGAAATATCTTTCGATCATCAGGGACAATGTCAACCGGATAGAAACGACAATGCATAAGTTACAGAACTTGAAAGAGGATAAGACGGTCCAATATATTAAAGATGTCAAGATGATCGACCTCTCGAAAGTCGAGGTTCACAAGAGCTGAAGAGTCATGAGTTTTCGAGCAGCCATAGCACAAACAGATTCTCGGGTGGGCGATGTGGAGGGGAACATTCGTCATCATCTGGAATTTATCGACCGAGCCCGGACAGAAGGCGCGCAGTTGATTCTTTTTCCTGAATTGAGTCTCTCCGGTTATTCCCTGCGTGATCTTGCATGGGATACGGCGGTGGATGTTCGAACGTCCCGCCTTCTCGACCCCCTGAAACAAGCGAGTAGGTCGATTTCGATTGTCGCCGGTATAGCGGAGAGTGGGGAAGACCATGGAATATATAATTCCGCCGTGTTTTTTGAGGATGGCGAAGTGAAACATATCCATCGGAAAATCTACCCCCCGACGTACGGCATGTTCGAGGAGGGACGTTATTTCCGAGCCGGACAGGATGTGCGCGCCGTAAGCTCGAAAGTCGGTCGGCTGGGGATGCTCATCTGCGAAGATTGTTGGCATCTTTCGCTTCCGTATCTGCTCGCGATCGACGGAGCGGAAGTGTTGCTTTGTTTAACCGCAAGCCCTACGCGCATCGCGGGGGATAATCCGGAACTCGACAATGCGAGAGTGAACCATGAGCATCAGCGTGTGTACGCGAGATTGCTCAGCACGTACGTCCTCTTTGCCAATCGTGTTGGATTTGAAGACGGCGTCAACTTTTGGGGTGGCTCGCTTGCCGTCGATCCGTTCGGCAATCCGATCAAACAAGCGCCGCTGTTCAAAGAAGACTTGATGGTGGTGGATATCGAGACATCCGAGGTTCAGCGCGCGCGACGTTTTTCACGACATTTTTTGGATGAAAATCTCGACCTGGTGAAGAAACATCTACTCCGATTGACACAATCCTCGTAGCTTTCCTTGCCGACGCTCTCTTTGGTAGAGTTATCATCTCTCCACGTCCGATTTCTGTTGAAAATCCTCCATATTTTTGCTAAGTTGGTGGCGTTAGTCAACGATTCAATAATTGTGAGGTGAAGTCTTATGGGCGGAAATACCTTCAAAACCGTTCTCTTAATGGCCGCAATGGTGGGGCTGTTGCTTTTCATCGGCCAAATGGTTGGCGGTCAGAGCGGCATTGTGGTTGCTTTTGCGTTTTCGATTCTCATGAACATCGGCATGTACTGGTTTTCCGACAAACTCGTGCTGATGAGCTATGGAGCGAAGGAGGTCTCAGAAGCTGAAGCGCCTCGTCTCTATGCCATCGTCCGGCGCTTGGCTCAGCAGGCGAATCTCCCGATGCCGCGCGTCTATATTTTGCCGACGGACTCCCTGAATGCCTTTGCGACCGGTCGAAATCCTCAGCACGCCGCCGTCGCTGCAACCGAAGGAATTTTGCGGGCATTGAGCGATGATGAATTGGAAGGCGTTATGGCGCATGAATTAGCGCACATCAAACATCGGGATATTCTCATTGGGACGATTGTTGCGACCATGGCTGGAGCGATTACGTTTGTGGCTCGAATGGCCGCCTTTGCTGGGATGTTCGGAGGCAGCCGGGATCGCGAGAACTCGAATCCCATCGCCGAGCTTGCCTTGATTCTGCTCGCTCCCATTGCAGCAATGCTCATTCAATTTGCCGTCTCGCGTTCGCGTGAGTTCGCCGCTGATGCCGGCGGCGCGGCAATCTGTAAGAAACCGCTCAGCCTTGCCAACGCGTTACGCAAACTCCAAGTTGCTTCTGAGCGGCTTCCCATGGAAACGGCAGGTCAGGCAACGGCGCATCTGTTTATTGTCAACCCGTTACGTGGCGGCGGAGTTTTGAAGCTTTTCTCTACTCATCCACCGACAGAGGAGCGTATCGCACGACTTCAAGAACTTGCCATGTCGGGTAATTTTTAACTCAACGAAAAGACTTTTTCATGACAGTCGGTACCTACCAGCCGTCCACATACAAAGAACCGGCACCAATACTCGATAAAGAAAACCCGTTCGAGTCGATGATGCAGCGATTCGATATCGCTGCACATTTGCTGAATTTGGATCCAGGTCTGTACGAGTACTTAAAGACGCCAGTCAAGCAGATCATCGTCTCAATTCCTATCGCCTTGGATACGGGCGAGATCAAAGTGTTCGAGGGCTATCGGGTTATCCACAACAATATTCTTGGCCCATCAAAAGGTGGAATTCGATACGCTCCCGATATCACCTTAGACGAAATCAAAGCCTTAGCGGCGTGGATGACGTGGAAGTGTTCGATCATGAACATTCCCTTTGGTGGAGCGAAGGGAGGGGTGAAATGCGACCCGACAAAACTATCACCCGTCGTCATCGAAAAAATCACGCGGCGTTACACGGCGAATCTGCTCGAAGTCCTCGGTCCTGAAAGCGATGTGCCCGCGCCCGATATGAACACCAATGAGCAGGTGATGGCGTGGATCATGGACACGTACAGCATGCACATGAAGCGGACGGAAACGGCCGTCGTCACAGGTAAACCGCTGATTCTCGGCGGATCGTTGGGCCGTCGTGAAGCAACAGGACGCGGGTGTATGATTGTCACTCTGTCTGCCATGGAGAGGATTGGTCTTAAGCCAAAGGACACGTCGGTCGTCGTGCAGGGGTTTGGCAATGTCGGTTCGGTTACGGCACTGTTGCTGAATCAACAAGGGTGTAAGATTGTCGGCATCGGCGATGTTGCCGCCGCGTACTACAACAAGAAAGGTATCGACGTCAACAAGGCGCTCGAGTGGGTCAAGCAAAACAGAACGTTGGCAGGTTTTCCGGGTGCAGAAAAGATTTCCCAAGAGGAACTGCTTGAACTCGATTGCGACGTCCTTGTACCGGCCGCGAAAGAGGACCAGATCACTCACCGAAATGCCTCGAAGATTAAAGCGAAGATTATCTGTGAGGGAGCTAACGGGCCGACGACGGCAAAAGCGGACCCGATTCTGCAGGAAAAGGGTATCTTGGTCATTCCGGACATTCTTGCCAATGCGGGCGGTGTGACGGTTTCCTACTTTGAGTGGGTGCAGGATCGTGTGGGGTACTTCTGGTCCGAAGAACGCGTCAATCGACGGCTGGAAAAGATGATGAAGGCTGCTTTCAATGCAGTCTTTGCCTCGGCTGAGCAATATAAAGTACCGCTGCGTATCGGCGCATACGTGTTAGCGATCGACAAGGTCGCGAAGACACTCAAACTCCGTGGAATCTACGGCTGATGCACCTCATTTCGAAGGTTCGGTCGAACGCTCGGTGGCTGGTTTGCGGTTGTGTTATGGTATGTTTCACACGAGCGTTCAGCCAGACCGTAGCAGAGCCGTCAGCGATGACCGTGTTGCGGTCGCAGGTTCAGGCTGTTGCTGAGGCGTGGAGTGCAAGGTTCTCGTTGCCCGAATCCTCTCGAATTGGATTGCGAGTAACGGGAGCCGTAGCAAAAGAGTTTACTGAGAATAGTATTCTCGAGGTTCTCCAGCACCGAGGGTACAGAGTTGCTCTGAGTGACGAACAGGTTGATTGGTTGCTTGATGTTCTTGTTCATGAGCAGGGTGTGTCATACGAAGAGCTGAGCGACAAGCAGTGGAAGCGTATCGTTTCTGTTTCGATGGAAGCGCGACTGAGTATGCGAGCGAATCAAGAGGTCCGTTACTTAGGCAAACTCGATGTCTCGGCTGTGGATACGGTTACGCAACGAGAAGAGGGCTGGTGGAGTTTGGGTGAAGGGAAATCGGGCACTTTTGAGAAGATCGTAACACCCATCGTTGTTATTGCAGCGTCGGCCGTGGTGGTGTACTTGTTCTTTACCGTACGCAATTAGCCCGCATGCGTCGATTAGCATTGTGGCTGCTCGCGGTTGTTCTTTGTGTGCCGGTATGGGGGCAGACGGAAAAGTCTAGGCTTCTCATCCGGGCGTTTGGGGATGTCAACTTGGGTCGTGCGGTGGGTCAGGAACTCCTCAAGGGGAATGTCGACTATCCCTTCGAGTATGTTCGCGGGTTGTTGCAACCGGCGGATATTGTGTTTGTCAATCTTGAAAGCCAGCTCAGCGAGCAGGGAGGCGAAACGCAGCACCCGAAGGACAACTATGTGTTTTGCGGTCCTCCTGTTGGTGCCCAGACCTTGAAGCGGGCGGGCGTCACGATCGTCTCGACCGCTAACAATCATGCGTATGATTACCGGATGAAGGGTTTACAGGAGACGATCCAGTATTTGCGGCAGGAGGATATTCGGTATGTAGGGACATCCGAGGATTCGGTTTCGTGGTTTCCTCCGGTCGTTGTTGAACGGAACGGGATTCGGCTCGGATTCGTTGCATATACGGAGTTTGTGAATATTGCGGGGCCGTGGAAAGGGCGAATTTCGACATTCGACCGCTCACGGGCAAGGCGAGAGATTGACTCCGCACGGCACGTCGCTGACATCGTCATAGCAAGCTACCACGGCGGCTCCGAGTACACCGATGAGCCCCAGAAGCTGACACAAGCTCAGATGCGTTTTCTTGCCGATGCGGGCGCGGATATTGTGCTGGGACATCATGCGCACGTTCCGCAGGGGATTGAGGAGAGGAACGGTCGATTGATTTTTTATTCTTTGGGAAATTTTGTGTTTTACCAGCCCCAACGGATCTGGACGCAAACAGGTATTGGTGTAGAGATCGTTGTGGCACGGAGCAACGGGAAGGTTAGCATTCAGGATGTTCGGATTATTCCCGTTCGCGCCGGTAAACAGCCGACGCTTATCCTCAGCGAGGCAGAGCGCACGGCTCTTTGGGAACGCCTTCAACGTCTGTCTAATGTCACCATTGATCAACAGGAATCCTCTCTTGTCATCCGCCGCACGCCAAATCCTTAGCAGAATTCTGATCGTCTCCTTGGTTCTTACCGTTGGAGCTTGCAGTTCTGAGGAGTTGATCGAACAACTTTCTCCCCAGGCGCGGTTCGACCTTGCAATGAAGTACTTTCAAGAAGGGGATTACGTCGAGGCGGAGAAAGAATTCCGGGTCGTTGTGCTGCAATTTCAGGGAACGGCGTTAGCCGATGATGCCCAGTTCTATCTGGGTGAGTGCCAGTACATGCGTGAGCAATTCATCCTTGCTGCGTATGAGTACGAGGTACTGCTTCGGACCATGCCGACCAGCGAATACGTCCCCCGCGCTCGATTTCGACGGGCGATGTGTTATTACAATCAATCTCGTGAATCGTACCGCGACCAAACCGAGACCAAGAAAGCCATTGATGAATTCCAAGCCTTTCTCGAGTATCACCCCACGGACACGCTGGCACACGAGGCTGCCGCAAAGATTCAGGAGCTGAACACGAAGTTGGCGAAGAAAGAATTTGACAACGGTGTTCTCTACATGAAGATGGAAAGCTACCGGGCGGCGATCATCTATTTTGATCTCGTCTTAGAGAGGTTCCACGATACACCCTATGCCGAGGAAGCCCAGCTCAAAAAAGCAGAGGCATTCCTGCTCCGAAAACGCCCCTCGGAAGCGCTGGCGGAGATTGACCGGTATTTGCAACGCTACCCGAACGGCAATCATCGGGGTGAAGCGCAGAAACTCCGGGAAACGATTCTCACTCAATTGAGTACACAACGCGATAGTTCGTCGGTGAATCGCCTGGTAGCTCCCAACTCCGTGAAACAATTCTAACCGTTCACATGGCGAGTCGCAAATACAAGACGGTAAAGGAATCCCAAGTTGAGATGACGGAGCTTGTCCTCCCAAACGACACGAATAGGCTCGGTAATCTTCTCGGCGGTCGTCTGATGCATATGATGGATATCGCAGGTGCGATTGCCGCTGCACGTCACACCCAACGTGTGTGTGTCACTGCATCAGTCGACGAGATGAATTTCCTCCATCCGATCAAGGAGGGCGACATCGTCATTTTACAAGCATCGGTGAATCGCGTCTTCAACACGTCGATGGAGGTGGGAATTCGTGTGACACTCGAAGATCCGTTGACCGGCCATCGTCAGCATGCCAATAGTGCGTATTTCACCTACGTGGCGATCGATGACAATGGAAAACCCGTAAAGGTAGATCCTATCAGGCCTGTTACGAAAGAAGAGCGGCGTCGTTATGCCGATGCCGCGCGCAGGCGACAACTCCGGCTCCAACACCGAAAACGTACCACATCCTAATGTACTCTCAGGCTGTGTCCTTTCCCACGCCAACGTCATCACGACCCTCCCACGTCTTTACCGCTACGCTCCTGACCTTCTGGCTCACGACTCATCAAATGCATTCACAGGTGCAAGACGTGGCATTTGGCGCCCTCCAGGCTTACCACGTTCCGGGGGATGTTGAGCATCTTCGTGTTGTCGTTCATTCGATGAATCGTTCGTCTACACTCTATCTCTGGTCATCTCGGTCGACCGTTCTGTACAGCACGCCGTTACCCTTCGGAGAAAACCCGCCGCCTCTTCGTACACAGTATGCGGCGCTTCCATTTGACGATTTCTACGCTGCCGATGTGACCGGTGACGGAAGGGATGATTTTCTCTTGGTTCAACGGAACGAGCAGGCTATCGCTGTGGTGACAACAACGAGCGAGGATAGTTTGCGGCCAGCGAATATCCTGAAACTCGCCATTCAACCTTCGCGCGTGTTGCTGGGCGACCTCAACAACGATAACCGACTCGACGTTTTGGTTGCCGACCGTTCAAATCCGGGAGTGTTCGCCTATCTCGGTCAGGGGAGAGGAAGTTTTCGCCAGACGGCTCCGATCGTTCCGGAAAATGCTGTCAGTGAGATGGCTTTGGTGTACTTGAATAACGACCGTCTGCCAGACCTGGTGTTTTACGACTGGGTGAAGAGCGAGCTTCACGCTGCATACGGGATTGGCCGGGGACGATTTGTCGACCTGACAACCGTGCCGGTCAAAGGTGCTCTCCACATGATCAGGGCGACGCCGTTGTCGACTCGAAGTCTGCTGGATCTTGTTCTCGTTCTGAACCAGCCGACTGAACTTCTTATCTGGTCCGTTGATGTCACCGGTGAGTTCCGTCCGCGCTCCTCGTTTCCCTTAACAGGACCGACAGTGGCTTGTGATGTTGCCGATATCAATGGAGACGGTTGGAAAGATATCGTTCTGCTTAACACCAATGGTAGCTTAAGAGTCCTGCTCAATCCGTTGGATGAACAGAATGCGGTATGGCTTGAATATGCTACGACCAGGAACGCGCGGGAAGTCATTCTTACAGATGCGGATGGCGATATGAGCTTCGATGCCATCGTTCTGGGTCGTCAACTAATGCTTCTGTATGACCATGCGTTCCGAGCGCGACCGCTTCTGGACTCGCTTCAACTGGCGACGGGCATCGAGCCACGCGGCATCTGGATTGGCGACCTCAACCGAGATGGACGCAACGATATTCTCACCGCATGTCGCGGCAGCAATGCCCTTTCCTTGTTTGTCAATCGGGGTGATCAAGGGTTGATGGGCCAAACCTTGCTCCCTGTGGCTTCAGCACCCCGCCAGGTGTCGTATCACTCTGCATCGGATACTTCCGTACATTTCGTCGTCTCGTATCCTGCCTCGCAGTCGATTTCATACCTGAGCATCAACAGAAGGAATTTCTCAACCGTGAACGCCGTGATTCCGGGTGTCGGTGAGCTCGAGTTGCTTTTTGCCGCTGGAGGGGATTCGAAACCCGCCGAGTTCTTTTGTTACAATCTTACCAGCAGAGCAAAGTCGCCGTCGCTTGTCTCCTATCAGCAACTTGAACAGAGGACATTTATCGAGCGCACCTTTCGTCTTTCGATTCCCGACGTGTTGCTCGGTGCCGCAGTGGATGATATCAACAGGGATGGCACGCCAGACATCGTGTTCTCGTATCGCAACGAGCAGATGAAACAGAATGAGCTCATCGTCTCGCTGGGGGATTCTGTGCTCTCCTATCGTAATCGAGATCAGGTTTTAACGCTGCCCGAAGGCGACTTACGAACAAACTATCTCTGGTTGCATGACTTCGCCCGCGATGATACGCTCGACCTCTTGATGGCTTTCCCTCATACGCTGAAAGCGTTGATGGTTGCTCAGGGCGGGCCGAAAGGGATGTTTCGGTCTCCTACCACTATCATGACAAACGTTGTTCTGACCGATCGCGCTCATCTGCAGATTGTCGATTTCGATCGTGATGGCCGTTCCGACATCGTTCTGTACAACAGCGCAACAAACACGCTGGGTTGGCTCAAGGGGCTGCCGGACGGTAACTTTTCTACGTGGCATCCCCTGCTGCATTCGACAGAGTTGACCTACTTTGCCCTTGGCGATGTGAACGGCGACGGGGTTATTGACCTGGCGGTAACAGTAGGATCGAAGGGCTTGCTGAAGCTCTACCACGGGAAACTCTTTCTCGGTGAAACACTGTGAAGAGCATTTGGAGCTTGCTTCTGTATGGAGTGACGTTTCCTTTGATTGCGCAGGAAATAAACCTGCAACGGCAAGGCTCATTGCTGGACCGACAGGTAACGCTCGTTCAACGGTTTTATCCCGATATCCGCGTTGAACAAATTTCGCGAAAATGTGGTACGCCGCTTTTGGTTCCCGCGACACTCGAATGGGAAGGGCTTTCGAGTGTGACAAAGCAGGAATTACGGCCGAGTTTTACCAGACCCGTGAAGCAGAAAAATCGTCTCAGCCCGTCACGACGATTTCGCATTCATTATGATACGACGGGCATTGGGACACCAGCGTTACTCGATGCGTCGAACCAGCGGATACCGAATTCTCACGAAGCGTACGTCGACTCGGTGGCGTTCTATCTCGATTATACTTGGAGGATGCTGATCGACTCTCTGGGGTACGGAACGCCATACCCTGATGGCACGGAAGGCGGCGGACCGGAGTACGATGTGTATCTCGATGATTTAGGGTTCGGTTTTTCGGGAATCACCTCGTGGGATCCTACACAACCGATCGGCAGCGGAGCGAACAAACGTTATGCGACGTGGACAGAATTGGATAATGATTTTCGTGATGTGCGAACGAAAGGGATGGATGGTTTGAAGATCACCGTGGCGCATGAGTTCTTTCATGCTATTCAAGTCGGTTCCTACGGCATTTGGACCAACGTGCGAAACTCCGACTTCTATTTCTACGAATTGACTGCCGTGTGGGTTGAAGACGCGCTCTTTACCGAGGTGAATGATTACTACTATGATTTGCCGCAGTATCTCCAACAGTTCCGTGATATACAGAATCGCTCGTTTTCGTTCACAACATTCAACCCGATTTATCCGGGATACGAGAGATCGCTGTGGGCACATTATCT
>DATLYT010000195.1:0-15425 GCA_035574455.1 Bacteroidota bacterium | reverse complement strand
CTTGGCGAGAGATTACAAAAGATTGGAAAAAGTGTCAAGAGGGACAGGAAAGAAATTTCTCCTTACAGAAAAACCTTCTCGTTTTCTTCAGATTTTCCCCATTGTTCAACTTAACTGTTTTACTTGACTCATAGGAGATATGCATAATCTGCCTAACTTCTTACTCCACCTTCTTTCCCACCGTATACAGCACGGCAACCAGAACGCCCGTGCCGATGACAATCGAAATCCACGGCGAGAGTCCGAACGCCGTCGGAATGTCGCCTACAAGCATCCCCACCACCGCCGTTAACAGCGCATAGGGAAGCTGAGTCCGCACATGGTCGATATGGTCGCACGCCGAGGCCATCGAGCTGAGAATCGTTGTGTCGGAAATGGGCGAGCAGTGGTCGCCGAAGACTGCCCCCGCAAGCACCGAGCTAATCACGCCGTGGAGGATAATCTCATAGTCCGTTCCGCCAAGCTGTGCATCAACACTGAGCGTATGGCCAAGCGGAATGACGAGCGGCATCATAATCGCCATCGTCCCCCAACTCGTGCCCGTTGCAAAACTGATGAGCGCCGCGATCAGGAAGACCAGCACCGGTAGCCAGTGCGGCTCGATCGTCCCGCGCAAGATTTGCACAAGATAATCCGCCGTGTGAAGCTCCTGCGTCACCGAGCCGATCGACCACGCGAGGATCAGAATCAACATCGCCAGAAGCATAGACTTCACACCATTGAACCACGCGTCGATCGCCTCGGTTGCCTTGAGTAGCCGCTGCCCAACGCTCAGCAGAATCGCCATTAAACAGCCGGAGAGCGAAGCCCAGAGGAGCGAGGAGTAGGAATCTGATTTGCTGATGATATCGCCGACGCCGTACGAGTGTATCCCTTGTTCTGCCAGTGCTGCCGTGCCGGTGGTGTAGAGACCATACAATCCCACCATCAGTACGGTAAGGATCGGAAGAATACCATTGTACCAACGGGCGGGCTTGTCAGAAGTGTACGAAGAGGTTGATTCGGTCAGGTCGGTTGCCGGCTGGGCGCCGTCGCGTAAGACTTTCCCTGTTGTGCGGGCGCGGCGTTCGGCTTCAAGCATCGGGCCAAAGTCACGGTCAGTCCACCCAATCAAAAATACTAAAATCAGCGTAAAGATTGGATAAAAGCGATAAGGGATGGTCCGCAAAAACACGGCATAGGCGTCTTCTGTGGACTGAATCATCCGTAACCCCTGGTCGATCAAGCCCACTTCGTAGCCGATCCAGGTGGAAATGATAAAGATGCTGGCAACGGTCGCTGCGCCTGCATCCACGATGAAGGAAAGTTTCTCGCGGGAAACACGCAGCCGGTCGGTAATCGGTCGCATCAGGTTGCCGCGGACAAGGCAGTTGGCGTAGTCGTCGAAGAAAATCACAAACGCCATAAACCAGCTGGCGAGTTGTCCGCCGCGTGGCGTCTTGGCAAACCGAGTAATCAAATTGGCAATTCCGACCGTGCCGCCGTTTTTGGAGATGACCCCCACCATGCCCCCGAAGAGCATCGAGAAGATGATGATCTGCACGTGGCTCATGTCGCCGAGCGCTTTCAGGATAAAATGGTCCACCACTCGGTAAATCCCGCCAACAATGTTGTAGTCATACAGGAAGATTGCCCCGAGCCAGATCCCCGCAAAGAGTGAAATCACCACCTGCCGGATGATCAACGCGAGCACGATGGCAAGCAACGGCGGAAGAATGCTCAAGATGCCGGGGATGACACGGACGGTCGCTGAAGAAGCGATTGTGCCGGACGAAAGACTGACCGTCGCTGAGCCCGATTGCGGAATCACCACATCGGCAAGCTGTGCTGTACCGCCGGCAAATACAGCGACGGCGGCGGTTCGTTTGCCCAGGATATTTCGCTCGACGCCGTGCACGAGCACCGAATCGTTGAACGACGTCACTGTGCGTCCTGCGGAATCTTGCGCAGTCAGTTCAAGCGTGAAGTTGACGTTGGAAAGGACGAGTTGAGGAGCCTTGATGTCAAAGCGATCGAGCGGTTGCGCGCGCAGGGAAACGCTCAACAGAAGAAGAATACCGAGAAGTACGCAGCTTCGTCTCAATCGGACTCCTACATACATAAAGAAAAGCGCGAAGAATGTAGAAAGAAGAGGGAGGAAATGCAATACAAAAGAGGAGACCAGGGATATCTTGCGTGAACGTGCCTCTCCGAGCATACGAGACGACACTCAGGAATTCTTGCTTCCTACTCACTCCAGCGGCTTCAAGCGAATCGGCTGCGTGCCCGGAACGAGTCCACGCTTCAGAAAAATTCGCTGGCCTTCTTTGTTGGCAACGAACGACCCAAAGCCAGACGCAACATCGCCTCGCTGCGACGTGGTGTAGAGATAGATCGCTCGCTTCAGCGGATAGTAGTTCCGGTAGATATTGGCAGGATGCGGTGGGTAGAATTTCCCGACCGTTTCGATAGGAGGTCGGAACGTCGTATCGGCCTGTTCGTCCGGCTCGGCTATTTCCAACACCTTCGCCGGTACTTTTGCAGAGTCGATCCAATCCAGTCCCACAAATCCGATCGAAGAGGGATCCTGTACCACCGCTTGAAGTGTCTGGAGACTCGAAGACATCCGCCGGAATCGTTGGCGCATCGCGGAGCCGCGCAAGATTCTCCGCTGAAGATATTCCGACACATCGGAGGAGTCCTGCACGTAGATGGTAATTGTTCCCTGCATCCCTTTCGCCTGACTCAACTGTTCCCACCTCGTGAGCGATCCTGTAAGGATTCCCTTCAGTTCCGGCGTCATGATGCGCTCGAGTGGGTTTTTGAAATGGACGACCGCCACCAATGCATCATAGGCAACGGGAATTTCGATGACGACACCGGTCTTTCGCTTTGCGATGACTCGTTCTTCCTCAGTGAGCTTTCGGGTGGAAAAGATCAACCGAGTGGTGTCGTGAAGAAACCGTGTAATGGCTTCTTCGGTCGTTGTAATAGTATATGATACTTCTGCCCCATTCTTGCCGTAGATGATAAGGAATTCCCGAACTTGCTCAAGGATGGCAGGGGCAACGGATTCGGGTATGAAAACGTGGAGATGTCCTTTCGTTGCCGTCTCGGGCTTTTCAGGGGAACAGCTCGAAAACAGCATCGTAAAGACTGCAACGATTATCCATGCCCAAAACGTGTAGGGGCGAGTCGCCGACTCGCCCCTACAGATTGTACTCTGAGGTTTCAACGTCCTACTTCACCAAGACCATCTTCTTCGTTTGAACGAATCCACCCGCAACAATCCGGTAGAAATAGACGCCGGTGGACACTGTCTCGCCAAACCGGTTACGTCCGTTCCACTGGACCCTGTGCGTGCCGGCGCTGATCTCGTCGCCGTCAATCAAGGTTGCCACTTCACGGCCAAGCAGGTCGTAAATCTTCAGCTCGACTCGCACACGCTCCGGCAACGAAAAGTTGATCGTCGTCGTCGGGTTGAACGGGTTCGGATAATTCTGGCTCAAGGAGAACTCACGCGGCACAGTCTCTTCCGTCACGATTTGCGTCGGTGGGCCGGTCGGCGCCGCCAATTCGCGGAAGATCACGGCATCGGCAATCAAACCGAAGGTATCGCGCTGCGCGATGTTGATCTGGTTCCTATCGCGGTAATAACGGTTCACAGCCGCGGTGTCGTTCTCCAACCGCACGCGTCCAAAGATCGACGGTTGGTTAGCCACATCCCTACCGCCGCGCAGGAAGTAGAAGTTCCCGAGGTTGATTTCGCCCAACCCCGACCTGCCCACGGTTACCGCGTTCTGGTTGACAATCGTGTCTTTGCGGATGACTCCACCCGCGGCATACACTTTATACCGTGCCGCAGGGCTGGCATTGGTCAACCCCTGCTGAACCGTAGCAAACACCTGCACGTACATGGAATCCGACCCTTGTACAGCGTCAAACTGCGGATACCATTCGAAATAGGCTCCCGTGGGGTTCAGATAAATCGGCAGACGGCGACGGGTTTGACCGATGCCGATCTGGTTCGGCGTGTTCGAGGATTCGAGCTGCCAGTTGTTGAGTCTCGCCGGATCCCAACGGCCGGTGTAGAGTCCGCCAAACGGCGGCACGGAGTAGACTTCGACCGCCTGACCGTCATCGTTCACGGTGAAGGTGCTGCCGACGCCCGCTCCGACCAACGGCACAAGCAGGAGCGAATCGCGTGTAGAGTTGGAACGAATCTCCAACGTATCCACAAAGCCTGTGGCAATGCGGTTGGGGAGAAATTCGATCTCTACCCTCAACTCGCCGCTGATCGCGCGCAGGAAGGCAGGCGTTGCGGGCGGATTGGTCATTCTGAAGAATTGCCCGTCGCGCAAACGAATGGTGTTGATCGTCAACTGGGTCTCCCCCCGGCTTCCAATCAAGACATTCCTCTTGTTCGCTCGTCCATCAATGCCGCCAGGATTTCGGAAGTTGACCTCGCCAAAGTCGAGCGCGGCACCCTGAGCGACATCAACTCCGATGAGCGCGCCGGTGGGGACTTTGCGGATACGCAGGAGGTCGGTGCGCAACACGCCAACCCCTCCGCCAGCATCGGTGGCCGCAGTACGAGCAAATTCAACAGTTACTTTACCGCCGGGACTCATGAAGAATGTCTTTGCACTTCCACCGATCGTCAACCACAAGTGATTGGCTGGTGTCGTTGCGCTAAAGAATGCACTATCGGGTGGAACGCCAAAGCTGTGGGTGACCTTTGTCAGTGTTCGCGAATAGCCGTTGGGTGAGCCTGCGGGCCCGCCATATTCGAGCAAGTATCGCCCGTCAGTCCTGATTTTCCCAAGCGCAATTTCGGGTAACTCGAACTCATAGAACGCTTGATGTGGAAGTGTGGCCGCACCACCCACATTGACACGGCTGGAGAGATTACCGCCCGGAATAGGGTACGTGACTGCCGCGAGTGTGGAATTCAGCCATGAGCCGTTGGCGGTTTCGAAGTACCGCGCAAACGTCGGCACTTCGGGAGGTGCTGGCGCGCGGAAGTGCGGCTCGGTTCCGCCTAAACTCGCGTTCATGATGAAGTTATAGTTGATTCCCTCGCCCGTAAGGATGATGTAGGCATTTGGCTCAGATTCATCGTTGCTGGTGATGACTAAAGAATCCCGAGCAACTCCTTCCTCGAACGGTCCGAAGGCAACCTGCAGGTCGAAGTACCCACCGGTCTCCTGCGACCCCACCATGCGCATCGGAGGAATCTTGATCGGTGTGCCGGGTGTAAAATTCTTCGCGCTAAACCAAGCCGTCGGTCGCGGTGTGGGCAGCTCGGCAGGGAAGAATCGGATGTTGGTAATCACCAAGGTATCCGTCCCAAGGTTATACAGCCTCATCGGTCGCACGACCTCATCGCCCAACGTCACATCGGGAAACTCCTCCCGTACCCGCTCCGCGTCGAAGTTAATCCCACGCCGCCCGAACTCAATGTCGGCTTTCTGCTGCGACCGCAAGAGACGCACGGCATCCACGCGCAAGAACCCGCCCGTTCGCTCATCCGCTCCGATACTGAGCCGCGCTGCACCCGGACCAACACCATCGATCCAGTGCATCATCAAAGGCTTCCACGTACCGCCGTAGCGTGGGTCGAACGTGCGGTTTTCAAACTGGTTGTAGCGGATGCTGTCCACGATACCGCCGATACCGAATTTGCGGAAGTGTACGTACATCCCGCCGCCAATATTCGGACTGTTAAGCACGTAATGGTAAATCAGATAAGGCCCGGAGTTCTGAACGTTGAACACCCAGTTGGCCTCCGACCCGACGTTGGAGCCAGCAAGGTTGGGCGACCGCCGATGGCCCGTGGCCGTCCCGCCAAAGTCCGCTGCCGAGCGATTCTGCCAGAAGGCACCACGCTCATAGTAACTCGAGTCTGGGCTGGAGATCGGAAATCCATCGATGCCGGCAGCATTGTCGACAGTCGAATAGTTCGCCGGATCGATCAGCTGCTGGGTGCTGCCATAGCCCCGGAGCGCCACACGACGAGGTCGTGTGGAGACAAGGTTTGTCGGGAAGTTATGATAAATCAGCAGGGTATCGAGAATCTCACCCGCGACAGTGGGTTTGAATTGAACTTCAATGACCGTACTGTCACGTACTGGCAACGGTGTGGTCAGCACATTGGAGAGAATGATAAAATCGCGACCGCGAACGAGCGCGAGCGAGTCGAGACGATAGGCCGTCGTGGTAAAGTTGAAGACCTTGATTGTTGTGTCTTTCGTCAATCCAATCCGGACATCGCCCATGTTGAACGTGGTGCTTGCTGGACTGAAGAGGATCGACTGGCCGACCGTGCCAGAGAGCGGCAAGCGAAGCGGCGTACTCGACCATGCTGACGCATAGACGAGCAAGGTATCACGATGGGGATCGGCAAAGGTCGGCAAGGAATCTGTCGGCGCAAACCGCAACGTAATGAACGAGGTATCGCCCGCTGCAAGGTTCATCGTCGATGTGCTGACGATGGAGTACTTCGGGTCCCGAACTGCGAATCGGATACTATCAACGGCCAGCGGGAGGTCGCGGAAATTATAGAGTCGCGCGATCTGCGTCGACGTGTTACCGAGGGCGACCGTCCCAAAGGCAAGCGAGGTGGCGTTGGCGGCATTGCGGAGGTGTACCTGACGCGTGCTCGCACCCTCCACCAACAACACCATTCTGTTCCCGCCCGGAATCGTGTCGTTTGTTATCACGACGAGACTGTCGCGGAATAGGCTGCCGAGCGTTCTTGGCCGGAACGTGAAGTTAATGATGCGATCGTAGGCATCGCCGACACGATGGTCGTAGTTGGCCGGTGTAATGTTCTGGAATTGCGGTCCCGTCATACTGATGCTTTGCACTGTCACGGTGCTGACGCCTCGATTGCGGATGCTCACAGCTCCGGTGCGTGTACTATCAATCGGAACAGGGGGATTCAGCGAGCCGTTACGAGTACCGGCGCTAGTACTACTTACCCGTAACGTATCGAAGTTGTCCAGAATAACGCCGCCGACAGAGAAATGCAGATTCCCAAGGGCTCGCGCGGTGACGGGAAAACGTAGCGGTGAGCTTCCAATCGCTGGGTCATCATGGTAGATCAAGAGCGTATCGCGGTCTCTTCCGACGGAATTCCCCCGGTACGCGATGACAACTTTTTGCGGAATACCAAAGGAGAGCAACAACGGGAAGGAGGTGAGCACCTGGAACTCTGAATTGCTAAACACCATCGCGTTCACAGTGATTGGGTATGCGGCATCGTTAATGAGGACGAGACTGTCGCGTCGTGTTGCCCGCGCGAAGGTGTCGACCAGAGCTAGCGAAGTAATGGGTGCGCTGGTTGTTGCCGAGAGGAAGCGGATGTTGTCCACACCTCGGCCGGTCAGGGAGACCTTTAACGTTCGTTCGCCCGTCGGTCCATGGGAGTTGATGTAGACGGTGTCGCGGAACGTGCCGATCAGATCGGGCCGGAACGTCACGCGAATTTTCACACTGTCACGCGAAGCAAGAGAATAATTCGTAACGCCGGCGACGGTAAACTGAGATGTTCTCGTGAAGACCTCATCGATAATCTGCGCAAACGACGAGTCGTTTTTCACGTAGAAGCTATCCACCCGTGAGGCAAGGGCGCGCACGCTTCCAAAGTCGATGGCCGTCTTCGTCGAACGAAGCTGTGCATAAGTAAACGAGGTAACAGCAAGACATCCCAGCAGGAGAAGTGTGGATCGGAGCAAAGATTTCATGGCGGGACCTCCTATGAGAAAATGAACACGAGGGAGTGATTACTTTCGAAGAATGATGTGCAACACGTCGGACGGCTGTCCGACGAAGTTGTTGAGAATACCGTTTGGAATAATCTTGTAGTAGACGTCAAGGCTGTCGTTGACAAAGGTCTGGAGTGATCCGGATGAATCCATATACGACGGATACCCGGCGACGGGCTTTCGGACAATTTCTAAGGGTACGTAGGCTGCCGTGGCGGTGTCGTTGATACTGCGCGTCACGTCCCAAGAACGGATGTTTGTATTCGTCGTATCGTAATGCCACGTCAGGACAACGACCCGCTTCCCCGACGGCGTGAAGCTGGAGACCCCTTGAAGATTCAGAACCCGGGGAACGCGGGTGAAGTGTTCTGGCGTGATGAGGTCCTGCGGCTCCGTACAGCCCTGCAGAACAAGATACACGAAATTGAAAACGAGGCAAGCAAAAAATACGCGTTTCGTCATGACGATTCTCGCTAATGAAAACGATCCTTACGAATCAAAATCGCACGGTCAGCACGGCTTGTATGCCCTCGCGCAGGTCAGGAACAAGAGCTACCGTCGCCCGCGGCTCCGTTGCACGAGCCCCAAACGGCTTCTCCCCACGGTCATCAGTAAAGAGGATAATATCAACCATGTTAGCAACCCACAGACCGATGGCGATCTTCAGAAAGAGGTCGCGTCGTCGCGCTTCACGGTCCAGGATCGACTTCGTCTCCACCATCTGGTTCCAGACCTGGTCTGCCGTGACGTAGTTCGGAGCGATGAGGTACTGGGCCTTCAGCTCATCCAACCGTTCGTTGCGCCCGACGACATTGTTTTCTGACAGTCCCGCAATCAGCGCACTACCGAACGTACCGATGGTCAGCGCTGCACCTTTCTCGGTATGCCCCAAATAAGTCTGACCCGAACCGGGAATGAGTGCGGAAAGAATCACCGCCGTGATCTTCCGCTTTGTCCACTCCTCCTGTTGCGATGGCTCTTGAGACGCGGACGAAAAGGCTCCCTCCATATTCTTTCTTCCTACATTAAGTTCTGCCTTCTCGACCTGCGGCAGATTCGGCGGATTGATATCGGGGGCTTTTGTCCACGTCTCTTGCGTCCGGGCGAGTATTGGAAAAGCCAGGAAACAGAAAAACAATGTATGGAACAGAAATGCTGGTTTCATAAAAGTTCTTTCCGACACGTCAGCGCGTTCGGGATGTCCGCAGCGCGTACGCGACCATGTTGGTTCCTAAGATGAGTTGATCGGTGTAGCGTGAGTCGCCAGTATCCCACATCATTGAATACCCTTTGGACGAAAGCACGGCCACGAGTCGATTCCGCCAGAACAATCCCTGCAGATAGGTGCGTTTCTCAGGAAGATTCTCCAGATCGTCCATCCCCTGTGGCAGTGTCGTGATTCGATGCCACGCGCGATACACGTCGTGATCGCTCGGTACCGTGATGACGCGTGCCTCCCGGTCTAACTTCGACGCAATGCTTTCTAATAACTGCTCCATCGAACTGAAGAAGTTGTACGTCGATGGAAAGGCGGCGTTGTCAAGCACGAGAAATCCACCGCGGCGAATCATATTGGCCAGCGTAGTAACTTCGACGTCCGTCAGGATCGGTTTCCCCGGTCCGCCAAACAGAAATGCGACCTGTGCACTCAAAAGGTCGGGTGAATCAGCCGGCGTGATCTTGATCGCGGCTTCGATTTTCAAACTATCGGCTATGAACCGCGCCAGGGTATTCAGCGCGCGGGGTTTGGCATTCCAATCTTCCCGCTGAACGCCTTCCTCCTCCCCTTCCACACGATACCGGATGCGATGCAACTCGATCCGTGACGGAAACGCTCCGGTTCCAGCGACAGCACCGGTATCGGAGGGCGTTGCGGCCGGCCCTAATTCTTCGCGCACGAGCGGCTTTCGCCGGAAGAAAAACTGGAGGTCGAGAAACTCACTCGGCTCATTGTTTTCATCATAGCCGACGATGAAATCGTCAAGAACGAGCTTGACCTTCTGGACTGACTCATGGAGGGGGTCGTACACCACCAGCCCTTCACGGCTGTCGCCTTGATAAATCGGTCTCCCCAGGTACAGTACCGTTGTTCGGATGATGCCCATCCTTCGTTCGAACACTTCATCGTCCACACCGCTACTACCCTTGCGCTTTCGGAAGTAGGCTTCGAGACTCTGGTTCCTGCTCGACTTCTCCTCTCTGCCGTAACCTGCAAAGAGATCGCCACGGTCGGTCACAAGGAATGAGCGCTCAGGGTCAAAATTAATCTTCGACATTGTGTAGTTAAAGATGCTAATCTTAAAGACCGTGAACCGGTTCGGCGTGTAGCCAAGGTCCGGGTCGACCCAGTTGCCGTAGGTAAACGGATTCGCGGAAAAGAGACCATCCTTCGAGTCGTCCGGAAAATCAAACGTATTCAGTTGATAGTCAGAAAGATATTTCACCTCAATCTTGAACGACTTCCGGTCGTAGATGATCGAAAGGCTATCCCGGCTGATCGAATAACTCGTGTCATTGGTAAGCTGAAACAACTCCGCGTCAGGTACCAGCGTGTACTCAATTCGCTCCGGAGGATAGAACACGTAGCGATACGCCGGGTCGCAGCCATTCACAAGGTAAAGTAGGATGACGAACGCGAGCCTGCCTGTCCAGGAGGCAAGCGTTCGAATCAACGAAACTCGTAGCATAGGATTATCGACGCTGGTTCTCGCTCGCCACACGGGCTTTGTTCTGATCGATGATACCACCTTTAACAGTACTTGCATAGATGACAACATTGATACCGAAGTGCAGTTGCCGCGTGTTGTCCAATGGGCCGCCTTGCGCCGGTGGCACGTACCGCCACTGGCCCCAGGCGTGACTGTACCCCTTGTTGGAGATGAGGACGGCAAGACGCCCGCGCAAGAAAATACCCTCCAAATATGGATAGCGCTCAGGAATGCGCGAAGGTGTCACGGGTAAATTCGCATCATCCAGCCCGGATGGCGGGCCCTCAAAATCTTCCCAACAATGATAGAGCCAATGGTTCTTCGGGATGCGCTCAAACTCCGCATCATAACCGAGCGCATCTTTCAGCAACTGCCGCACGCTCTTGTTGAAGGCGCCGTACTGCGCCGCATAGCCGTCGTCGATGAACAGAAAGCCACCCTGTCGCAGCCATTTTCCTAAGTTCTTTGCTTCGACGTCTGTGTATTGCACGGCAGTCGAGAAACCCATCATGAACAGAATGGGAATCGTCCAAAGCTGCCGGTCGTCGAGGCGTACGTTCCCTGCCAGGTTGATCCGTACATCCGTACTTTCCCGAGCGTACTCCACAAGTGCGGGGAGTGCTTGGGGGAAGACGTTCCAGCCTTCTTCGCCGTTCGGCTCAGATTTCGTCGCGCGCCAGCGTAGCTGATAAAAATTCAGGATGCCGCTTACCTTCTTCTTATTCCGTGGGTCCTGTTCCACCCATCCTTCGAAGCGGTCGGCAAAATTCGTGTAATCGACCAACTCATCCCGCATCGTCGCAAGACCCATCCCGCCTGTGCGCACGGTGCCGACGTCTTCGTTAAGGTCGGGCGTGAAATCGACTCCGGCCGTTTGCCCTTCTCCCCATCCCAATCTGCCGCCAACACCAAGACTTCTCCCGAATGCCACCGCACCGCCTGGAATACCCCAACTTGCCTCCGCGCTCGACCCACCCGTCAGCGCGCCGTAAAAGATACTGCCTTCGTACTGGCTTGCCCTTCCACTGCCTGGCCGTGCTGAGGCAACCGCGGGCGTCATCTGCTCAACACGTGTGATCTGCGTTGGCTCGAATTTGATCTCTCGTGGCGTAAACGATGTAACGTACGAGGGCGTTTTGGTGACCGAAAATGCCTTCGCCAGTCGCGGTGCCCGAAGCTCAAACTTTATAGGAGGCTGGACGAGGTCGTACTCTTCGCGCTCCACAGCGACCGTGACTTCGCGTGTCGGCTCCTCTGTCGCCGTGTGATACACATAGGTTGTCAGCAGATGAACTCCTGCCGCGATCAGAAATGCGATGGCGAAGTACCGCTGATAGGTTTTCTTCCATCCGCCCAAACCGACCGTCGAATGTTGTTTCTGCTTCAGCATCATTTGCCCGCTTCAATCCATCGCTTATGCATTTCGGCAAAGAACACTGCCGGTTTTGCCGCTTCGATCTCTTTCCAGTCGCGAATAATTTCTTCAAACAGCTCTAACGCTTTCTTCCGTTCGCCTAACTGCTCATACGCCGAAGCGATGTTTGTCTTGCAGCCGTATACGATGCTTGTGTTCGGATATTTCTCCATCACCTTTGTCAACTCAGCGATGGCAAGTCTCCAATTCTTGGCCTCAAAGTAGGCGAGCGCGGCCTCGTACTCACGATACGCTTCCACCTCGCCCAATTCCTGAATCAACTGTTTTGCTTCATCTACACGGGTATTGGTTGGAAACCTGTCAATAAATTCCTGGTACGCCGCGAGGGCATTGTTGTACTGCTTCTGGTTGTAGTAATAGTCTCCTATCGTAAACTGTGCATCCGCAGCCGCTTTGGTGTGGGGATAGCGCTGCACCAGCCCGCGGAAAGTCGTGACCATGTTCTCGAACTTCTGTAACTGAAAATAGCACCAGCCTTCATTGAGGAGCGCCGTCGCCGCAAGCTCATGTTGAGGGAACCGTCGTGCTACCGCCTGGTATTCCCTTGCCGCTTCCTCAAACCGACCGGTGTTAAACAACGCTTCGCCAATCTGGTACTGCGCTTCTACCGCGCGCCGGGATTGCGGAAACGCCTTTATGAACTCTCGCAAACCCGAGATGGCTTCATCTGCCTTACCGATCTGATACTCGGAGAGCGCGAGGTAGAACGTGGCGTCCTCCCGGAACCGACTTGCGGGAAATCGTTCCAGATGTGTCGCAAATGCTTTTGCCGCGCTCGTGTAATCACCCCCGTTGTAGTAAATCATCCCGAGTTGAAAAAAGACTTCTTCGATGTACGCGTTCGTCGGAAATTTCTCTCCTGCCTCCTTGAGCGTCGTAATGGCTTTCTCGTGCTGTTGAAGGCTGCCGTAGCAATTGCTCATCGCGACGTACGTCCGAATCAACGATTGCTCATCCGCAACGCCCAGCGCCAGTACGCGCTGCCCGGTCTCAATTCCTTTCGCATACTCGCCCGCGCGATAGTAGAACTCGGTAAGGATCACAAGCCAGCGATTGCGTTCTGCATCGTTGGAAGCGGACGCGAGCATTTCCGCGAGAAGCTTCTCACCCTCCTGTTTTTTACCCAGAGCTGCAAAACTGAAAGCGAGCTTTTCTTTGGCAGAGGGTACAAGGGCAGAAAATACTTGCACGAAAACGCCCGAGTTCAGGCAGGCCTGGAGGTCCCTTGCAGCATCGGCAAAACTCCCACGCTCGAACTGTACCAATCCGCGACCGTACGTTGCCTGTATGCGCGTGTTTTCCGTAAGCGTGGAGTTCGAGACCACGCTGTCAAACTCGGCAATGGCTTGTGGGTATTCCTGCCGGGCTGTGTGGAGTTCAGCACGTGCTAAACGGATAAAAGGAGAATAGTCGACCGAGTCGGATGTTGCCTTAGCAGATGCTTCCCGGAGATACGTCAGCGCGTCGTCATATCGTTGCTGTGCCGTGTACGCTCTCGTAACACGTGCAAAGGTAAACGGATAGTAAGACGACGACGGATCGACGGCTTTCAGCTGTTCGACTGCCTTCTCATAATTCCCCAATCCGTAGTAACTTAAGCCGAGGAGGTAGTGCACTTCACTTGTATCGAGCTTGGAGTGGTCGCTCTGCAATAAGCGTTCGAAAGCCACCGCGGCACTATCGTATTTTCGTTCCTCATAATAGCTCCTGCCGATCTGCACCTCAGCGACAACCGCTTCATTTGAGCCGGGAGAAAGTTGCGCAACGAAAGTGAAATTCCGACGTGCCTCAGCAAATCGCGAGCGTCCAAGCTCAGCAAGGCCTTTGTAGGTGAGCACTTTGGGCTTTAACTCCGTTTCGGGAAATCGCGCTAAGAGCGTGTCACAGTAATTCGAAGTCTGCACATTGTCTCGAGCGTTAAAGAAGCTGGCGATGGCAAGAAAATACGCCTGCTCCAACGGAAACCGTATCTCATCCGCCTGTTGCGCATAGGCCTGCGTATAGAAGAGATACTCTGTGGCCGCTTTGTCGTACAGCTTGGCGTCCTGGTAGGTGCGGGCGATTTTGTACTGGAGCTTGGCTTGCAGCGCTTTGTTCTGGAAGCTCTCATCAATGGCGCTACGATAAATCCTGATGCCTTCCTCGAGGCCTTTCACCTGCGCCGTGTATTCGGCCATCTTGATGTAGGTGGCTTCAACGAGGCCTGGCGAAAGCGCAAAGGTGGTAATGATGCGCCGGTAGTTTTCGATGGCACGATCGTAGTCGTTCTTCTTCTGGTAGGCATCGCCGATACGGACGAACGCTTTGGCGACGAGCTCGAGCGTCGTCTCGTCCGTCTCTTTTCCCGCCTGTGCTTCGAAGACTCTTCGGTCGCGAACTGCTTTGAGCTCAATCTTTTCCCATTCTGCGGTGGCAAATGTTTCCGGGCGGTACTGTTTGATGAAATCATTGAAGGTTTCGATCGCGCGATCCCATGATCCTTGGTCAAAGTAATTTTGCGCAAGCTGGTACCGGGCACGTGGGTTGAGGTCGTGCTTTGGGTACTGTTGAATGAGCACCAAGAACGCGGCGTTGGAGCTATCGATCTGGCCTAACTCGCGAAAAGCCCAAGCAATATCGTACCATGCTCTGGGGACTTTCTCATCCAACGGATACTTAACAATGAGTGCACGAGCTTCGGCGATGGCCTGAGGGTAGTTCTTCTCCGCGTAATGCATCTCATAGATTTGAAACTGCGCCAGCGAGGAGAGCCTGGGGGAATCGGTGCGGCGCTCAACCATCCTGTAGTATTCGAGACTTTCCTCTTTTTTGCCCAGGTTGCGGAGCGCGTTCGCTTTCTGATAGAGGGCAGCGGTTTTGACGCCCACCACCATCTCGTTGTTGAAGAGTGAGACTTGGACACTATCCGTCTTAAGGAGCGAGCTTTCCGCCCCGATGATCTTCTCATACTGCTCAATCGCGCGGCGGAAATCCTTCGAGGCAAAAAAATCCTGCCCGCTCTTAAAGTGCGTCTGCAGCTCGTTGGGCGTCGGCGTAAAGTACGCCACGAGCGATGCACTCAGGACAATAATGATGATCGTCTTACTATCCATCAGGATGATTATGAGTCTGGCCGAAAAGCCAACAAACCATCATGAATCCAAGATGCAGAAAAGCGAAAGGCTGCTCAACTCTGTTGCCTCTTCGCGTCTTTGCGTGAGGCTATAGTCTCCGACTAAGCCGTTAGAATCCTGCGTAAATGGTTACAAAGATCAGCGATTCTTCCCTCTCGCGTTTCAGCGGGTCGAGTCCGCGTGGAAAATCGCGATGGGTAAACTTATACCCCATATCCACCACCACATTATAGCCGCCGTACGCAGAGCGGTTGCTCAACGTAACAGCAAACGTCGTTCGCTCTTCGTCAAGGTTGGGCGACTTGAGGTTCCTGATTTGATAGTTAAAGGCATTGCCTGTGCCCGGAATCTTGAAGCCCTGGAAACCCAACCGCAAGTCTGTCCGATCCGTTAACTTATAATCGATGCGGAAGATCGGCAT
>DATLYT010000194.1:0-4043 GCA_035574455.1 Bacteroidota bacterium | reverse complement strand
GAGGATTCTCGGCCTGGGTCTTGGGCAACGAGGACCCTGCCATCTGGAAATCGCTGCCAAAAGTCTCTCGGTAACGATCGTTAGCCGCAACACTCACGAGTTTTGACTTTCCACACTCTAACGGGTATATTCGGCTGTTAGGAATTCCCGGATGGGTTCCTTTTCTCGATTGTCCGATCTCACGAAGGAGGATGAGTTGAGCATCTCGCGTCGGTCGTTTCTCAAGGCTGGCATTCTTCTTCCGACCCTCGCGTCTTCATTGCCCGCAGCCCTTTCATCGTTCCAGAATGATGATTCCTTTGATCCCTGGATCGAAATCCATGCAGCACATCTTCACCACAACATCGAGCAAATCTCCCAACGCACTCACGGGAAGCCTATCCTCGCCGTGATCAAGAATAATGGGTACGGACTGGGCGTCCTCAATGTTGCTCGTATTCTTGAGCCGCTCCCTGCTGTCGCTGGTTTTGCCGTGGTCAAGTTTCAGGAAGCCATGGTACTTCGGGACGGTGGAATTAAGAAACCCATTCTCCTGCTGGGGCCCTTTTCAGAGCGAGAGTTCGATGAAGCAGTGACTCGCGACGTCATGTTGATGGCCTACACGCCGATTGTGAGCATGATCGAACGGGCTTCGGCTAAACTGCGGAAGCGGATTCCGATCCACATTTGCATTGATACCGGCATCGGTCGTGTTGGTGTGCCGTATGATCGCGCAGAACCGTTGATTCAGGAGTTTGCAAGGAGTTCGGCAGTCACGATCGAAGGAGTCATGATGACGTTCACGGAGGACCCGGAATTTGATCACGAGCAGTTCCGTAGGTTTCAGAGTCTCTGTGCTCGACTTGAGCAAAAAGGGATGAAATTAGGAAAACGTCATGCCGTATCGAGTTTCGGGCTGTTTCAGCATCCGGATAAATTTCTTGATATGGTGCGACCCGGCATGGCGATCTACGGGATTTATCCTGAAAAAGAGTTCCGAGGCACGGCGATGGATTTACGGCCTGCTGTTAGCCTCAAAACACGCGTTGCGTACGTGAAGCAGCTGCGCAAAGGTGAAAGCGCTGGATACAATCGCGCATACGTCGCACCGAGCGATGTCTGGGTGGCAACACTGCCCGTCGGTCATGCGGATGGCTTGCCGCGTGTGGCAGTCAAAGGAGCAAAGGTAAGGATCGGAGGTTTGCTCTACCCGGTTGTCGCGATTTCTGCAAGTCATACGATCGTCGATCTTGGGACAGAGACTTCTGTTCGAATCGGAGATGTCGCAACGATCTTCGATTGGCAGGAGGGATCGCGACCGGAAGATTTTGCTTACGCCTGCGGAGCATCGGTGTATGACCTGACAATGCACCTGAATCCGCTATTGCCGAGAAGAATTGTCTGACTTTCAATAGGAGAACATCATGACGAGAGCACTCATTGCTGTCATTTCGATTTTTCTCTGCTTGCAACTTGCCTTTTCGCAAACGACAGGACGCATTACCGAGCCGCTTGACCTCAACGACCTCAATCTGCAAGAAGGTCAGGTTGCAGGCATCATCAAGCGGTTCACTGCGGATCGAGGAAGTCTCACGCGGTTTTATTCAGCCCCGTACTCGCCGGTCAAACGTGGACGCTTCAAGCAATTCTACACGGAATGGCTTGATGCCCTTCGCCAAATCGACTTTGATAAGCTCACCCAACAGGAAAAGGTCGACTACGTGCTCTTCAAGATTCAGCTCGACTACGAATTACGCCAGCTCGACATCGAAGAACGGCGCTTTGCCGAAATGGAGCCGCTTCTTCCTTTCGCAAAGAGTCTCATCGAACTCGAAGACGCGCGTCGCCACATGCAGCCCATCGAGCCGCCCAAAGTAGCGGCGTTGCTCAACAATCTCAACAAGAAGATTGATGAAACGAAGAAAGGGCTCGAAGCGAGCTTAAAACCGGACACCAAAGCACGACCGATTAAGAAAACCGTCGCTAACCGTGCGGCGGAAACGGTGACGTCGCTCCGTACCATGCTGAGAAATTGGTACGGCTTTTACAACGGCTACGACCCGAACTTTACCTGGTGGGCTGCTCACCCGTACAGGTTGATTGACAGTTCACTCCAGGATTATGCACGGTTCCTTCGCGAGAAGGTGGTTGGCGTTCGAATGGATGATCCCACGGCGATTGTGGGAGATCCCATCGGACGGGATGCGTTGATGGTGGAATTAGCCTCGGAACTGATTCCGTACACGCCCGAGGAGCTAATCGCCCTGGCGAGAAAAGAGATGGAGTGGTGTGAGAAGGAGATGGTCAAAGCATCCCGTGACCTCGGCTACGGCGACGACTGGAAGAAAGCGCTCGAGCATGTCAAGAATCTCTACGTCGAGCCGGGCAAACAGCCGGCGCTGATACGCGAGCTTGCCCTCGAAGCAATCGAATTTATCGATAAGAATGACCTCATCAGCGTTCCCACACTGGCCAAGCAGAGCTGGCGGATGGAGATGATGACGCCGGAGCGCCAGCTCATCGCCCCATTTTTCTTGGGCGGCGAGGTGATCCAGGTCTCCTATCCGACGAACACCATGTCCCACGAGGCAAAAATGATGAGCATGCGCGGCAACAATCCACACTTTTCCCGCGCCACCGTGCACCACGAGCTCATTCCCGGTCATCACTTGCAGCAGTTCATGAATGCCCGCTACCGCACATATCGAAGTCTCTTCAGTACGCCATTCTGGGGTGAAGGCTGGGCTTTGTATTGGGAGCTTCTTTTGTGGGATATGAACTTTCCGAAGTTGCCTGAAGACCGTATCGGCATGCTGTTCTGGCGCATGCACCGGTGCGCGAGGATCATCTTTTCGCTCAGTTTCCATCTCGAACAAATGACGCCGCAGGAGTGCATCGACCTGCTCGTGAACAGGGTCGGCCACGAGTATGATAACGCTGCTGCCGAAGTGCGTCGCTCGTTCAGCGGCCAGTATGCGCCTCTGTACCAGTGCGCGTATCTGCTGGGTGGTTTGCAGTTCCGCTCGCTGCATCGCGAGCTGGTGGAATCCGGCAAGATGACGAACAAGCAATTTCATGACACCATCCTCCGGAACAATAGCATCCCGGTCGAGATGGTGCGAGCGATTCTGACGAACGAGAAACTGGAGAGAGACTACAAATCACGGTGGAAGTTTTACGGGAATATTTCCACAAAGTAACGTCCCCAAAGGCCAACCATGAAACAGATCCTTCTTACTTTCCTTCTTTCAGCAAGTGTAGCATTTGCTCAACCGACCTACCTCTACAAGGTGAAGCTCGTACAAGCCGCGCCGGGAAAACTGCTGGAGCTTATCGACTCCTACAAAGAAATGATGCCAGTGTATGCGGCTGCCGGTGAAGAAACTCCTCTCTGGTTACGTCACAGTCAAGGCGATCAGTGGGATCTGATGATCCTTATTCCGATTGGCAGTTATCGGGAGTACTATCATCCGGATCGAATGGCAAAGCGAGAAAAGGTGCTGCGGGATCAACATCAAGTGCTCCAGAAGATCGCTGATGCGACCGCATGGCAGGAAGACCTGTTCGTCTATGGTCCACCTGTAAGCGCTTTGAGAGAGGCGTTTACCACGTCGACATTTTTTCATATCGAAATGTTTGTTGCACTTGCCGGCAAGCGTTCAGAGCTCTATAGGGAACGGGAGATGGAGAATGCTTATCTTAAAGCGCTGAAACGGCCGGAGAATTTCATCTTTGTTCGCGATCAGGGGGCAGCATGGGATCTGTTTACGCTTGGAGCGTACCGAGACTTGAAGCATTATGCAGAGATTGCCGACGTGACGGAGCAAGAACAAGAGCTGGCAGCAAAAGCAGCGGGCTTTCAAGGCGCAAAGTTCATTGGCCCATATATGCGCACGCTGATCAACAAACACCATGATACGCTGGCCACTGCGATCAAGTGAGCCGATCCCATGCTCGACGTAAAATCCCACTGGGAAAAAGTCTTCACACGCAAATCCTCCCATGAGGTCAGCTGGTACAAGCCTCATTTGGAAACCTCTCTGCGTCTGATCGAACGCGCGGGC
>DATLYT010000193.1:0-2777 GCA_035574455.1 Bacteroidota bacterium | reverse complement strand
TGTTGCCGTCGATGGCAAATCCGATCGGAATGGCGAGACGGTGAAATGGTCGAGTGCGTACAAGCTCGCCTTTGGTCAGGCGCGGCTGAGCGGACAGGGTCTGCGGAAGACGGAGGACCGGATCGACCTGCAGTCTGTGTTGAGCTATAACGGGGATGCCTTCCTGAACCCCTACGCTGCCATGACGCTCAAAACACAGTTCGCCGAGGGTATCAAGTACGATGCAGCGGGTCAGGGTACGGTCGTTTCGAAATTTTTCGACCCTGCTTATATCACACAAAGCGCGGGCATGGGATATCAACCGATTCCTGAAATCAAACAACGACTCGGGATTGCCCTGCGAGAGGTTGTGACGTCGCAGTACACAGTCTATAGCGATAACCCTACAACCTCTGAAATTGAGCGGATCAAAGTCGACGGCGGTATCGAGTCGGTTACAGAAGCGGAGTGGAAGCTGGATACGGACGTACTACTCCGAGCGAAACTGGAATTGTTCGCGCCCATCAAGAAGCCGGTGGAGGTTGTGATTCGTGGAGACAACACGCTGACCATCAAGGTGGGTAAATTCTTTACCGTCAACCTCAACGTACAATTCATCAACGAGCGGCAGGTTTCACCGCGCACGCAGGTGAAGGAAACGTTAGCGATTGGGTTAAGTTATGCGTTGTTGTGAGGAAGAGTTGGACGTTTCCGATATGCTTGGAGGCCTGATGACCTTCAGAGGGTGAATTGTTACTTCTGCACCCGCACCAAATTCACCGCCCCCATGCCAAGAAAGATCAGATTGGCTAACCACGCGGTCAAGAGGGGATGAAGGTCGCCGTTGTAGCCGAAGACCTGACTGGTCTTCATGAAGCCCATATACAAGAAGGTCATCGCCACGCAGATGCCGAACTCGACTGCGACGCCGCTCCGCCTCCGAATGGAGCCGAACGTGACGCCGAAGAGCGTCACCACCACGCTCGCGAACGGGAACGCGACCTTGGCATGGTATTCCACCATCCAACGCGCTACATCTTGCCCCGCGCGGCGCTGGTTCTCGATGAACTCGCGCAACTCGGGATAATCCATCTCATCCGGCTTACGTTGTTTCTTCTCCATCTCGGCCGGAGTCACGCTCAGTTTACCCAGGGGGCGTTCAGCAAAGTAACGGATGGTCTCTTGCTCGCCGCGAATTTCCCTCTCCGCACCTCGTAGCAGAACCCAGCCCTCGGTTGTCAATCCTCTTGTGCTGTCGGTAAGGGTGGACCACTGCATCATATCCGCGTCGTATCGGCGTATCAGCACGGTCAGGTTCGTGTCGGCGAAATCCTGCACGCTGACGCGCGTGGCCGCTTTGGCTTGCGGATCGTAGTAGCCTAACGAGACAATGCGTGTTGGGCCGTCCTGGAAGAAAAGATTAAACCGTTGCTGCGAATCCACCCGATGCAAATGCTGTCGTTCGATGGCAAATTTCTTCTGGTTTGCATACGGCACAATCCAGCCGTTAAAGTAGACCGAGATTGCACTGACCACGACCGACACGACGAGGAAAGGAATAAGCAGGCGATAGAGGCTCAGGCCGCTGGATTTCATCGCAGCGAGTTCATTCTGGTTTGTCAGTCGGCCCATCACGAACAAGGCGGCAAGAAGCATCGCGACGGGAGTCATGAGTTTGATGATCTCCGGCGAGAAGCTGATGTAGTACTCGACAATGGTTTGCGTGGAGGCATTGGCGTCGATGAAGTCGTCCAACTTCTCCATCATGTCGATCATCAGGAAAATCAGCGTGAAGGCAACGAGGCCGAAGAAGAAGGCAAGAAGAAATTGCCGGACGACGTAGCGATCGATGATGGTCATGCCTGTGCGGGCTCCTCTTCGACGCGCCACTGTTTCGGAACGAAGCGGGTCAACGCACTCCAGTTGATCGTCAGTGTCTCGCGTGCAGAACGGATGGTGAGATAGACGCCAAAGAGTCCAATGATGATGTTCGCAATCCACATTCCTAACCACGGTTCAATCACACCGCGGTCGGCTAACTTTTCTCCGCCAATCAGGCATGCCCAGTAGAGCAAGAAGAAGCCGAGGCTCAAGCTTGCCGCCATGCCGAAGGTTCCTTTCCGCGCCATAATGCCGAGCGGGACGCCTACGAAAACGAAGATGAAGCACGCCGCAGGGATTGCGTATTTTTTGTGGATTTCCACAAGGTATTGTCGCGCCACGCGGTCGATCTGTTCAATCCGCGCAGTCTCCTGGTCGATGGACGATTTGAGCACGGACGCTTGCGAAAGTGCGGCAATGGTTGGGTCGAGAACAACGTCTCGTCGACTCGTATCGCGCGGCTCGGGTGAAAGCAATGTGTTCGCTTGAGCACTCAACAGCTGATCGAGGCGCGCCTCGACCTGCATTCGCTCCGTCATGAGGCTGTCGACGATATGCTGCATCGCTTGGGCGCTCAGTTCTCGGTCGCCACGGGAAAACGCGCTCTCCTGCGAGCGCTGGAAGTCAAACCCCTCCGCATTCATGGCGATCCGATGCTTCTCAAATCGAATCTTGCGATACTCCGAGAGATTCGTGGTGCTAATCTCGTGAATCTCCCCGTCGTACAAATCCATAATGACCTTGCGATAATCGGGCGAGAAGGAGATTGTCCCGCGCTGAGCGGTGATTGTAGCGTGGAGGTCGGGCCGGGTGTAGTCGAAGATGGTGACGCCTTCAAGGTCGTTCGAATACTCAAACGTCTTCCGGACCAGAATGCTGTAGCCCTGCAGGGCCTGGGAAAAAAGGCCGGGAATGAG
>DATLYT010000192.1:0-10369 GCA_035574455.1 Bacteroidota bacterium | reverse complement strand
GATAAAAAACGCCGATGATCTCCCTCATCATCGGCGCTTAGCTTTAACTCGCTTCTTCTGACTTCCTACTTCAGGTCAATCCTGTTAAGTTGTTATTTTTAGGAACGGCCCGAAGTGCTTCCTTCCGCCAGAAAGATGGCGGATGTCGCTCATCAGCTACATCCGCTTGTGCTTCCACACTGAATGCATTTGTAACACGACCCGGACCGAATCATAATACTCCCGCACTCGTGGCAGGGCGGCGCATCGGCCTGAGTTTCGAAGACGACTTTCTCGTTCCGCTCCAACGCGGGATTGGCCTTCATGGTTTGGAGGCGACGATTCGAATCATCGCCTGCGAAGGTTGTCGGTTGCGCGGTCGCCGTTGTTTGCGTCGCTTCGCCGTTTTCGTCCTTCGGCAGAAACTTCATCCCGAGCCAGCGGAAGATGTAATCGCTAATCGACTTCGCAATCGGAATGTCCGGATTGTTCGTGAAGCCCGATGGCTCGTAGCGCGCGTGGCTGAACTTATCCACCATGACACGCAACGGCACGCCGTACTGCAACGAGATCGAGATTGCCGTCGCGAACGAATCCATCAACCCAGAAATCGTCGAGCCTTCCTTCGACATCGTGATGAACACTTCACCGGGTGATCCATCTTCGAACATGCCGACGGTAATGTAGCCTTCATGTCCCGCGATGCTGAACTTGTGCGTGATCGATTGTCGCTCATCCGGCAGTCGACGCCGTACGGGTTGCTTCGTCGTTTTCGTTTCCTTCTTCTGGCCAGACTCGATCGACGTGCTGAGCGGTTGTGTGCGCTTGCAGCCGTCGCGGTACACGGCGATCGCTTTCAATCCTAACTTCCACGCTTCGATGTACGCGTTCATGATCTCGTCCGCTGTCACCTCGTTCGGCATGTTGACTGTCTTCGAGATGGCGCCGGAGAGGAACGGCTGCGTGGCGGACATCATCCGGATATGTCCCATGTAATGGATCGACCGCTTGCCGTTTGCCGGCTTGAACGCACAGTCGAACACCGGAAGGTGCTCTTCTTTCAAATGCGGCGCGCCTTCAATCGTGTCGTTCTTATCGATGTAGGCGACGATGTGCTCGATCTGCTCCTCGTCGTAGCCCAGCTTGCGGAGTGCTTCGGGCACCGTCTGGTTCACAATCTTCATCAATCCTCCGCCAACGAGCTTCTTGTATTTCACCAGCGCGATATCCGGCTCAACGCCCGTTGTGTCGCAATCCATCATAAAGCCGATGGTGCCGGTGGGGGCGAGGACGGTCGCCTGCGAGTTGCGGAGGCCATGGAGTTTGCCAAGCCTCACCACATCCTTCCAGACGTTGGCCGAGGCTTCCCAGAGGTCTTCCGGAACCAGCTCTTTTTCGATTTTTTCGGCATAAATGCCGTGTTTTGCCATGACATTCAGCATCGGCTCCCGGTTGATGGCGAAGCCCTTGAAGGGGCCTTTTTCCTTCGCAATGAGAGCGGATTGCTTGTAAGCCTCGCCGCACATCAGGGAGGTGATAGCGGCGGCATAGGCACGGCCTTCGTCGCTGTCATACGGCAGGCCGCGTGCCATCAAGAGCGCGCCTAAGTTCGCGTAGCCGAGACCGAGCGGACGATAGTCGTAGCTGTTCTGCGTAATGGCCGGCGTCGGGTAGCTGGAGTTGTCGACGGAGATTTCCATCGCGGTGATGGTCACCTGCACGGCTTTGCGGAACGACTCGACGTCAAACTCGCCGTCTGCGCGACGGAACTTCATCAGGTTGAGCGACGCAAGATTGCACGCCGTGTCGTCGAGGAACATGTACTCGCTGCACGGATTGGAGGAGTTGATCGGTGCGGTGTTCGGGCAGGTGTGCCAGCTGTTGATCGTGGTATGGTATTGCATGCCGGGGTCGCCGCAGACCCACGCGGCGTCGGCGATCTGCTTCATCAGGTCGCGGGCGCGGTATTTTTCTACCGGTTTGCCCGTCGTGACGGCTTTTGTCCACCACTCTTTGTCTTCCAAGACGGCGCGCATGAATTCGTCCGTCGCGCGCACGGAATGGTTGGCATTCTGGTAGGAAATCGAGTCGTACGCCCCGCCGGGAACGTTGAAACCACCGTCGTAGCCTGCGTCGATCAACGCCCAGGCCTTCTTCTCTTCGTCAGCCTTGCAGTTGATGAATTCGACGATGTCCGGATGGTCAACGTTGAGGATGACCATTTTTGCCGCACGACGTGTCTTACCGCCGGATTTGATGACACCGGCGAACGCGTCGAAGCCTTTCATAAAAGAGACGGGACCGGAAGCCGTACCGCCGCCGGAGAGTTTTTCGCGCGAGGAGCGGAGCGTTGAGAGGTTCGAGCCCGTACCGGAGCCGTACTTAAAGAGCATCCCTTCCGTTTTGGCGAGGTTCAGGATCGACTCCATCGAATCCTGCACGGAGTTGATGAAGCAGGCCGAGCACTGCGGTGTTTCTTCTACGCCGACGTTGAACCAAACCGGACTATTGAAGGACATGTACTGGTTGACAAGCAAGAAGACCAGCTCGTCATAAAAAATATCGGCATCTTCCTGGCTGGCGAAGTAGTTTTGCTTCAAGCCCCAGCGATAGTACGTGCGGGCGACGCGCTCGATGAGCTGCTTCACACTGCGTTCGCGTTCCGGTGTTCCAAGTGTACCGTGAAAATATTTCGATGCGACGACATTGGTTGCCGTCATCGACCAGGATTTGGGAAATTCCACGTCCTTCTGCTCGAAAATCTTTTCACCCTTTTCATTAGATATCGTGGCAGTGCGCAACTCCCACTCGATCTCATCAAAAGGATGGACTCCCGGCTTGGTGAAGTACCGTTGGAATTTCAGTCCGCGTGTGGTGGGCGTTTCAGTCTGCCCTGCAGCGATCGAAACCTGCTGAGCTTCTTTGTCGATCATTGGGCCTCTCCGTTATTAAAGGTTTATGGTTATTGTATGTGCAACTCAGATAAAAAAAACCATCCTTGACCGGTTCGTCGGCAACCGATCTGCCGATGGTGTCGTTAGCGATTGTGTGAGAACGTCAGGTGTGCACGCGTTAACCGGATGAACGGATGCTCATCGCACATGTGTTGGGGAACTCTCATACGGTGCTGGCTAACGCAACTGGTTGTGAATATATATGCTTCGCACTCTTTTGTCAAGTTAAAAGTGATAATTTTTTTGTCAAGACCGCAATTCCAAGGGGATACAGATTTTTTTTGCGGTGAGAAAAAGTTTAACAGGGGAATTATCGGGGTTGCCCTTCGCGCTCGAGACATGGGGCACCCCAACTTTGTACTTGACACAAAGAAAAAACCGGCTTCGTATCCGAAACGGAATTCGATTGCATCTCTGGGAGTTGTCTTGTACTTTGAGCCGCACCGTGAGTTATCCCTTGAACCGTAAAAGGAGTACCTGTATGGCGACCGTCGTTGAATTCTCCACGATTGCGGAGATGTTCGACAAGATCATGAAAAAATACGCGGACGAGCAACGGCCCATGTTGATGCAGAAAATCGATAAGCAGTATCGCGGAATCACCTTTCGCGAGTATCGTCGGTCGGTAGAACTCTTTGCACTGGGGCTCGCCGCGCTCGGCGTGCGACGAGGAGATCGCCTGGCCATCATTTCCGAGAATCGTCCGGAGTGGATCGTGGCCGATATGGCAATGGTGTGCCTCGGCGCAGTCAATGTTCCTATCTATCCCACGCTCACACCGAAACAGATCGAGTTCATCTTCAACGATGCAGGTGTCTCGATCGCGATCGTCTCGAACGCAATGCAGTTAGGAAAAGTTCTTAAGATCAAAAACGACGTGAAAACACTCCGGTACACCATCACGATGGCAGAAAAAACAGATGGTGCTGATGAGAGTGTGCTCACCTACTCGGCAATCCTGGAGAAGGGAAAAGAGTATGAAAAGAGCCATCCAACGCTCTTCGAGGAAAGCTTGAAGCAAGCTCAACCAGAGGATTTGTTAACAATTATCTACACCTCGGGCACGACCGGGAATCCCAAGGGCGTAATGTTGACGCACAAGAATCTCGCCTCCAACATCCAGGCGTCTGCCGATGTGATTCCCTTTGGTCCCAGCGACGTGCTGCTGTCGTTTTTGCCGCTCTGCCACTCGTTTGAACGGATGGCGGGATATTACACCGCGATGGCCTGCGGAGCAACGGTCGCATATGCGGAGAGCGTTGAAACGGTGCGCGATAATCTGCTGGAAGTGAAGCCGACGATCGTGACGACGGTGCCGCGACTGTTCGAGCGGATTCACAGTCGCATCATGAAGCAGGTCGACAGTAGTCCACCGCTGCGGCAGAAAATTTTCCACTGGGCGGTGGACATAGGCCGGCAGTACGCAAAAGCGAAGAAACAACGACGCATTCCCGTGACACTTACGTTACAACATGCCGTAGCTGACAAACTGGTGTACAGTAAGCTGAGAGCGCGAACGGGCGGACGGATGCGTTTCTTCGTCTCCGGCGGCGCTGCGTTGCCGAAGCAGTTGGGAGAATTTTTTGAGGCGGTCGGTATTCAGATCATCGAAGGATATGGATTGACAGAGACGTCACCCGTACTCACGGTGAATCGGTTGGATGATTACAAGTTCGGTACAGTAGGCAGACCGATTCCCGGCGTCGAAATTAAGATTGCGGAAGATGGAGAGATTCTCGCGCGTGGACCGAACATCATGAAGGGCTACTATAACAACCCAACCGCGACGGCGGAGGTGATTGATGCCGACGGTTGGTTCCACACCGGCGACGTCGGGATGTTCGATGCGGAGGGACACCTGATGATCACCGACCGGAAAAAGCATCTCTTCGTTAGCTCCGGCGGGAAAAACATCGCGCCGCAGCCCATCGAAAACCATTTCCTCGAACACAAGCTGATTGACCAGTTCGTGCTGATTGGCGACGGGCGAATGTTCCTGACCGCACTGATCGTGCCGGAATTTGAGCTCCTGAAGGAATGGGCTCGGACGCAAGGAATCAGCTTCAACAGCGAGGCTGACCTTGTTGCTCATCCGGAAGTTCGGAAGAAGTTTCAGACCGAGATCGACATTATCCAGAAGAACCTGCCAAATTACGAACGTGTCCGTCGGTTCGAGCTACTTACCCAACCGCTTACCGTTGAGAATGGCGAGATTACACCAACGCTCAAGGTGAAACGCAAAGTCGTTGAACAAAAGTACGCGCACCTGATCGAGAAGATGTATGAAAAGATCGCGTGATGGTGTACGATAGACGTCTCGCCTGTCTCGAAGATCCTCACCGCGGGCAGGAACTTCTCCATGCTCTCTCATAAGAGGTGATCATCGTGACGGAGAGCTGAGGGAGATGGAGCTTCCTTCGTGGTAAGTCGTGGGGTCGGTGGACTCCGGCGCCTCTTAGTATTCTTCTCGCCGCAAGCGAATGAATTTTCGCTGGATAATTCGGTCGGTCACAATCCACGCGTCGGGATAACCTTTCTGTATAATTGACGCGAGCGCGCGGTTGGCTTCAAGTCGCGTGGGATAGTCTCCGACGCGTACTTTGTACACGGGCGGGTCGAAGACGATATAGAGTGAGTCGGTGGTGATGAGCTGTGCGGCTGTCTGTTTGGCGAGCGTTGCTTCATCGATACGCGGGCTCGCAAAAATCTGGATCCGAAACCCCTGTAGCACTTCTTCCTCTACTCTCACGCTATCTCGTCGCTCATCCGGCTGCTCTTCACGCTGTTGAAGCCGTCGCTCAACGGCCTCGATATCTTCGTCATATTGGGAAGGATGAAAGGACGATTCAAAAACCTCCAGAGGCGCTTTCTCTCCATCTTTCGTCGGTTGTTGCTTACGCGGTGAATCGTCGGACAATTGCTGAGAACTGCTGCACGCAAGGAGCAATGCCGCGAGGGAAACTACTACTTGGCGATGGTGTTGATCCAGCATTCTGTGTACTCTTTGGGAAGAACCTTCCTTACTTCTTTGAGAAGTTCGAGGGCTTCTTCGCGGCTCTCGAACTTTCCTATACTTACACGATACAGCTTGAGTGATGCTTCAAACTGGTTGAAGACGGGATAATGACCGAAATGGTCTTTCGCTACCTGCTGTGCACGGAGGGCATTCTTGGGTTCTGCGAAGGCGCCGACTTGTACTGTAAACGCCAGGCCGGGAGCGATGGTGGAATCTATTGCAGACCGTGTTGATGTCTTTGACTGTGTCGTGACAGATGCGACGACGGTATCCTGGTCAGTCGTCAATCGTGTATCACTCGCCCGTATCGACAGAGTGTCTGCGCTTTGCTCCGTTTTGCGTGTGGCTTCGTCCGATGCGCTGCATCCCACAAGCAATGCTGTGAGCACGAGACTAGCTGCAAAAGCTTTTTTAATAGCTTGCACTTTGGTCCTTTTCACCCAATACGATCTTCACGCTGGCACTCGCACCGATGCGGTCGGCGCCACTTTCAATCAGTTCCAATGCTTGTTCCTGAGTTCTCACGCCGCCTGACGCTTTGACACCGAGCGCCTGCCCGACGACCTTTCGCATGAGACGAATATCGCCTGCCGTCGCCCCGCCCTTCGAGAAGCCGGTCGATGTCTTCACAAAATCAGCGCCTGCTCGCTTTGCTATCACGCAGGCTTTCACTTTTTCTTCGTCCGTTAACAATCCCGTCTCTATAATAACCTTGAGTATAGCACCCGTCCGATGTGCCACCCGTCCCACGGCACGGATATCCTGCTCGACGTAAGCATCCATGCCTGATTTCAGCATCCCCACGTTGATGACCATATCCAACTCCCGTGCCCCGTCCTTCAGCGCTTGCTCGGCTTCTGCCACCTTCGCTTCGGTCGACGTAGCCCCCAGCGGAAAGCCGATCACCGTGCAGACTTTGACCTTTGTATCTCGCAGGAGCTGCGCGCAAAGCTTTACATAACAAGGATTTACGCAAACGCTGGCAAACTGAAAATGCTTGGCTTCGGCGCAGAGTTGCTCGATCTGCTGCTTCGTCGCTTCGGGCTTCAGGAGCGTGTGGTCGATCATCCGGGCAAGCGACGTATCGAAAGCCGTGTCCTTGAGCCCGACACCGGCGGAAATTCGGTCCGCTCCGCTGCGGACAACATTGCGCACCCCCTCCTGATTGTGAACAACGCAGAGGTTGTCCGAGCAGATACCGTTCTCGCAACACATGTGCGCGTTGGTTTCCTTCAGCACTTCGTCAATAAGGTTGAGGATGCGGTCGCGGTCGAGCGGGTTGAGACGGCTGAGTGTAGGAGATTGAGTCATAAGCGTATGGAATTGTACTGTAGAAATATACAAGAAAAAGACTGAGTTACAAGCACGGGGTGGAGCGTACCGAGGATCATGACGTTACTTCAGGTAACCTTGTTTTTTCCAGCTCTGGACACCTTTCTTGAGTAGAGCGTACAATTCTTTTTCCACCACCTCTTCTTCCTTTTTGAAATTGAAACAGCTTTTGCCTTTGAGGCATCTCATGACTGTTGGCGCGAGGTCGCGGAATTCTCGTTCATGATAATAAAGAGGGAAGAGATAGAAGCTCACCATCTCTTTGCGCGCAACGACGCTGGAGAAGTACATTCCCGGTACCATCTTCTTCGTGCTGCCGTACGGAACAGGCTTGTTCCCGATCAGCTCGTATGTATCGGTGGTGTCTTTGGAGCAGACCATGGGTGGGGAGTGTTTTTTCAGAGCGGCTCTGAGTTTATGGAAGATGGCTTGACGAACTTCGGGTTTGAGCGGCACGGCAATCTCCGGAAAAAGAACGAAATGGTTCTGGACATCATCTGGGTGAAAAATACGAGAAACTGCGTGAGTTGCAAAGCCAGCACGGCGCCAATCGATCCGGCACGTGTCTCCGTCTTAACGCGTACTGTTTTTGAAGTAGTGCTGAAGCTGACTCATCCGTTTCTCCATCACGGATTCGAATCCTTTGCGGAGGTCGGGCAAATTCGCGACGAGCGCTTTGAAGTCTCCTTTGCGCAGCATCAGCACATCCATCGGCTGGACGCAGCGGATCGACGCGCCGCGGGTTTTTTCATTCAGGAGTGCCATTTCTCCGAAATATTCTCCCGCGCCCAACCGCGCCAGAACGCGCTGCGATCCGTTTTCCTCGCGTACCACTTCCGCCTCGCCGCGCAGAATGATATAGAGTGCGTCGCCGAGTTCGCCCTGGTGAAAGACTGCTTCACCCGGCTCGAAGTGAGCCTGCGCAACGCCTTGTGAAGTACCGAGCTTCAGTTGCACAATCTCGGGCGGAATGAGCAAATCAAGAAACCATGCGAGCCCGACTTTCAATTTGCGGTCGAAACCCGGAAGCTTCCACCAGTAGACTGAGCGCCACGCAAGCCATGCAAGGAAACCGGATTGCTTGATGCCGAGAATTTCCATGACCGCGTTGCGATAGCCGAGCGCGCCCATCTTGCCGAGACCTTCAAAGCTGTACCTCTTCCTTGAACCAAGACCGAGTGCTGCGGCGATGTTGTGCGCGGCGGCGTTCGCTTGCCGGATCGCGTGTTGCGCGGTCGGCGGTGCAAATCCTTTGCCGGAGGGGTTGGGCACGAGGGCACAATCACCTAACGCCCACACGTCGGTTGTCTTTTCCACCTGCAAGAAGAGGTCGGTCTTAATTTTTCCCTTTTCCTTCGGCAGGTCCAACGTTTCGACGAGCGGGTGCGGCATGGAGGGGACCGTGGAGACCAAGGTTTTCGTCGGGATGCGCTCGCCGTTGGCGAGCACAGCGGCATCGGGCGTGGCGGTGCGGAGTCGATTCTTGAGACGCAGCTCCACGCCGCGCTTCTGCAGAATGGTTTGCGCGTAAAGACTCAAATCTCTGGGCAGTTCTTTGTCCAGCATCATTTCGCCGGAATGAATCAGCACCACACGAATCTCTTCCGGCCGGATGCCCTGATACAGCTTCGCCACGCGACGGACGAAATCGTTCAGCTCAGCCACCACTTCCACACCGGAAAATCCGCCGCCCGCGACGACGAACGTCAGTAACTGTTGACGCAGTTCAGGGTCGGTTTCGATTGCGGCTTCTTCGAGGACGTGAATCAGATGGTTGCGGAGATAGAGCGCGTCCGCAAGATTTTTGAATGGTAACGCATGCTCGTGCAAGCCCGGCATTCCCCGAAAATCGGTCACGTTCCCGAGAGCAATAACCAGATGGTCGTACTGCAGTGTTTGAGGGCGTGGACGGAAACCGTGACTGAGCGTGACTGTTTTCTTGGCAAGGTCGATGGCTTCTACATCGCGTACGTAAAGGTTTGTGCGTGGAAGCAAACGGCGTAGCGGGCTCACCGTATCCAAGATCCCGATGCTGCCGGAGATAATCTCGGGCAGCATCGGCTGGAAAACGAAGTAATTCTCGCGGTTGACGAGCACCACCTCGACATCTTCCCGCGCGCGCAGCAGTCGCTCCAGATGCATGGCCGTGTAGACGCCTGCAAACCCTCCGCCGAGAATAACGACGCGCTTTTTTTTCGATGTTGGCTGAGAGGTGCCCATAAAAGAAGTTGCATGCCGACCGGCTTGGTCGTCCCTACGATTGTCAATTCCTACATGATCTCTGTTCCTACATGATCTCTGTCGGCCAGAGCCAGCCGAAGGTCCCCGCTGAGATCAGTGCGTAGACAAGCCCGTCGAACGTATTTTTCAGCACGCGCCCGGTCGAGCGTTTGAACCAGATCCACTCGTGCCACTCGGCCATTGTGTAACACGCGAATGCCGTCACGCCGACGAAGCGGAACACCGAAAGATACGGCGCGCCGGGTCCTAACGCTCGTCCTGCAACGTAAGCCGCAAAGATGCCGATCACGATTGAATAGAGGAACCAGAGCGTGAGGCTTTTGCCCAATGATGGACGTCCGCCAGGCCAGATGGTCATCATCACGCCGGGATACTTTGCAACTTTTTCCTGAAACTCAGGCGAGTTCATCTCTTTCATGCTCTCGGCGCGCGGCATCAGGTACTCGCCCGGTGGAATCGCCGCGTTGCGGAACCATTCGAGCACCTTACCTTCGTCCGGCACTTTCTTGAAGTCGCTATTATGATACTTGAGCGCCATGTGAATGACGGAGCTCGCAATGAACACAAAGACTGCGGAAAGCAGTATCGGAAGCCACAACGACGTGATAGGAACCATGGCAACCTCCTGAGGTATGTGAGAGTGGGATGGCCAACGTAGGGGAAAAGTCCGAAATGATGAGCGAAAAAGCAAAAGCCACTCCCCGATGGTTGCATCCTTTTTAGTGGGGGGAGAAGGATCACGCTGCGATCGAGTTGATATGATGGCAGCGAAGAGCAAGGAGATTGTTGGCACCATCTTTACTCCAGCTCATGCCTTGGCGTTTCATGCGTTTACCGACGACGATGT
>DATLYT010000191.1:0-15931 GCA_035574455.1 Bacteroidota bacterium | reverse complement strand
CGCTGCATTGCTGATGGTCAGATTGTTGACGGTCGACGGCAGACCGTTGCCGGTTACCTGAGCGGAGGTCCCGTTGTACGTGTAATTCGCGCCTGTGCTGAAGCTTCTCGTGGTCGTCTGAATATTTCCAGAAGCTCCCGACGCAGTAATTCCATCCGCAGAGCCGATGCCCAGTGTACCGCCAGCGTTCAGTTCAAACGCACCGGACCCGCTAATCACAAAAGTGCCGGTCTGTAAGGTCCCTGTGGAATTTACCCGCACTAAATTCGTATTTGTTACATTGACATCCAGTGTAACGGTGTGGCTGTTTCCAATGATTACCGTATCACCTGCGACGCTTCCGGGTACTCTCGATGCCGCTGATCCGGTATGACTTAACGTTGACCATGTGCCAGTGTCGTTCCAATTACCGCTCGTTCGACTGTAAAAGACATTCAACGCTGCCGGCGTGAACCGCTTCCTGCTGTTCGGCTGGATCGTAAATCCAGCGAGGTCCTGAACGTTGTTCACGATCAAAGTATCTTCGACTCCCTCCAGCAAGGCCGGGTCAACCGTCAGATGAACGACGGAGAAGTCTGAGGCATCGCGTGTGGCAGAAAGAACGCTGATCGCAGGTCCGCTACTTGGTTTGATCTGGTAGTTGGCGGCATTTTCGGCCGTTGCCGTGCTCACCGGTTCGCTAAATGTGACATCGACTTGGGTGAGAGTCACCGCGACGGCGGAGAGAATGTATGGGTTGTCCGATGTCAACGTCCCGTTAATCTCCCCTTCAACTGATAACGTCCCGTCAAAGGTAACGGCTGCTCCATCTTCGATTGTCAGGTCGCTCTGGACAGTAACATCATCCGTGAACGTAACGGTGCCGGTGGTATTTTCAATAACGAGGTTGTAAAACGTGATGTCCCCAGAGATGGTCTGGTCGCCGTCGCCACTGATTACCACCGTGCTGGTACCCGGGTCAAAGGTTGAGCCGGGATTGTTCTGCCAGGACGATCCTTTCAGGTCGATGATACCGTTGCCCGCGAGAATCGCTCCGCCGTTATTGATGGTGAAGTTCCCATGGAACACCATCTGGTTCGGCGGGTCGCAGGTACCCATATCGATGGTTCCGCCGTTGACGACTGTGAGTTGACCGTAGATGTTGAGAACGCCACCGCACGGCTCCCACGCGAGATAGCCACCGTTGTTAATGGTAAGGTCGAAGGTGCTCGCACCAGTCGTCGGGACGAGCGGGTTGTACGTGACTGCTGTCCCGATAATCACATTCGTATATTGATCCGGGACGCCATTATCCCAGTTGTCAGGATCATTCCAGGAACTGCTCACATCTCCCTGCCACTTAGTCGTGCGAGCAACGATCGTCACTGTGCTGCTCGTTCCGGTCTTTCCGTTGGCCGAGGTTGCCGTAAAAGTATGGTCGCCCGCTGCACCAGAGAATATCAACGAGCCGGTCACGTTGGCGACACCGTTGACAAAATCACTCGCCTGATTGAGCACGTTGTTATTGCCGGAACCGAGGCCGGTAATGGTACCATCGTTGGGCGTTGCGGTTACGGTCACGTTATTCGTTGCCGCGTTGAACCTCGTTACCGTACGGTTGCCAGCATCTTGGGCGGTAATGGTGTTGGTGCCCGTGAAAGCGGTTCCGCTGGTTTGGGGTGAAGTAAACGAAACGGCAAAATGGTCGAGCAAATTGTTCGCCAGTGTCCAGGCAGAGAAGGAGGTGATACCGGCAAGCTCAACAAAGTTATTGGTAGCATCGACTGAGCCTGTGCGCCCCTGTTCCGTCCATGTTCCTGAAACATCTTTCCAGAGCACGAGGTCGAGCTCGGTATTACCGTTTAACTCTGAGTCAAGGTAGTGCAATCGGAGAGTTGCAGCGCCAAACCCACCGGTATTCGAAATAGTGTAGTAGCGTTGAATCGCATCTGATTTTCCGGAAGGGGCCGACCCTCTCGTGAGCACGCTGGTGACATTCGTCGGAGCCGATCCAGAGAATGTGATCGTGGTATATTGATTATTGAACGCGTAAGCCGTACCCGTTGCCAGTCCGCTCCGGAACACTGCCCCCACCACATCCCCCGTGCTCGTGACCGTTGCCGCACTTCCCAGCGTGAGTGTGTTGGAACCCATATCGAGGTCATTGTTCAATGTGAGCGTACCAACCACACCAACATTGCCTCCGGCTGTCGCAGAGGTAGATGATGAAACGATGAGATTACCATAATCCTGTGCACTGTTCAGAGCGGCGATAGTTTGAGTCGTGCCATTATATTCGACTGTACTCGTTGCTCCTATCGAATGCGTGGAATAATTCGCGGGAAGCGTTCCCGTCCCACCCACCTTGAGCGTAGCACCGTTGCTGACGGTAAGCACTCCTCCGGCAGATATTCTATCCGCTGTACCACTCCCAAGATCGAACGTACCGGCGAGGATGGTTAGATTGCCGGAGAGTAAAATAGACGACGTGTTTCCGCCGAACGACAGTGTCTGTGCACTCTTGTTGACTGTAACGCTATTAAACGTTTGACTCACTGCTGTGCCATTAATAACTTGCGTTCCTGTCCCGTTGAACGTCACTGTTGCCGCGCGAGGAGTAAATGTTCCACCGTTGTTCGTCCAATTGCCACCCACGGTCATGTTGAAGTTGCTGGAACTCGCATCGAGCACTGCCCCTGAGGCAATCGTGAGATTGCCAGAAATCGTGGTTGCAGCACTCAAGGTAACTCCCGCACTATTATTGATCGTGAGATTGGCTGGGATGTTCTGGGTGAGACCGTTTCCCGTTACTTGGGCAGTCGTACCGTTGTAGATGTAGTGAGCTCCACTGGAGTAGGTTCTGGTTCCGGTGACCTGAATATTCCCCGTTGCCCCGGATGTCGTGATACCATCTACCGAGGTGACGCCAAGCGTGGCGCCGCTGGAAAGGGTGAAGCTGCCGCCTCCTGAAACAACGGTTGTACCATCGGCCATCTGCAGGTAGCTTCCATTGTTTACAGTGAAGTTCACGGTGTTCGACACAGTACCGCCGGAGGTGTAGATTTGTGGGCCAGAGCCGTTGAAAATGACCGCTCCGCTTCCTGTTCCCGTCTCCGTTAGAGTCCCGCTTGTGATTGAAAAATTTCCGGCAACGTTCAACGTCCCGACTTTATTGCCATTCGACAGGTCCAAAGTTCCACCCGAGATCATCACACTGCCCCCAACCGTCCAGCTTCGTGCCGTGTTGTTCGGCGTAAGCTGGGTGGTTCCGCCCGAGATCAGAAGATTTCCGGAAATTGACAGCGCTGTCTGATTGTTGAACTCGAGTATTCCAGTACCCGTGCTGAGGATTTGGAGGTTACCCGCGATACTCATTGTCGATGCGTCTGGAAACGTCCGGTTTCCCGTCATGCCCGGAGTATTCCATACCAGATGACCAAACGATTGTGCTAATCCTGAAGGGTTTGTGTTGGTGATGCCGGTTATTTCACAGGTCGAGTTGGCATCCCAGGCCGCTGTCGGGACCGTCCCTCCATTTCGATTATGCTGATATATCGCGCCGCTATTGAACAGCAGCTTACTTGCCGTGGTACTCGTTACCGTCCCTGCATTGATAATGGTACCCGTAACGGTCGTCACCACCGAGGTTCCGTCAGTGTTGTAGGTCCTTCCACTATTGACGGTGAGCGTACCGCTAATAGCAGCCGTGGCGCTCGATGCCAGCGTCATGTTGATATTCGTGCCGAGTGTGACCGACGAGTTGGATGCAATAATGAGATCGTCTCCAGTCACATTGGTTACGGTCAACGTTCGTCCGGCACCAGCCGTGAACGTGACGGAGGTGGAATTTGACACTTGAATGCTACCATTCGTAAAGCCTGCATTGACGGTGACCGTGGGGGATCCACCAAGGCTGAATTGGAGAATGTCCGCGGCGTTCGGTGAGCTGCGGGAAGGACTCCAGTGGGTAGCTGTGTTCCACGTGCCGTCGCCGCCTAATCCGTTAGAGCCAATCCAAGTGTACGTCGATTGGCCAAAGGATGGCGCCGCACACAGCAGAAGCGCTGCAAGCAGTAGGAAAGGTCCCAAAGACCAACGGGTCAATATGGAAGAAGATTTCTTCACTGAAAAAGTGTAAAACGCAGTCGTAACGAAAACGAAATTCGAGTACAACTTCGATTGTTACGAAACAGCTAACGCCCGTGCGTAGGAATCAAGCGTTGCAACAAGCTTCGCTTTAAGGGATGATTTGACGACAAAATCATCCGCCCGCGCCTCACTCGCCTGCAGACGGTACAGCGGATTGTCGTGCATCGTCGCGATAACAACCTTAGTCTCCGGCCATCGTTGTTTAATGATGCGCGTGGCTTCCAGACCGCTCTGACGCGGCATGGAAATATCCATCAGCACAACGTCCGGTTGGAGTCGTTCCACTTGTTCCACAACTTCCTGTCCGTCCGTTGCCTCACCCACGACCGAAATGTTCGGCAGGCGATCCAGATACTCATGGATGATATGACGGAATTCGGCATGATCGTCCGCCACAAGAACTTTTAACGGTAACATACAAACCGTCCTTTCTCCAGCATAAGGTGCTGGCACATAAGTGGTTCATGAAATGCTACGGCGTCTAAAATAGTGAGAATTCGTAACGGTTTTGTGCGAAGGGAAACGCATTTTCAAAAATACGGTGGGACGCGGAGAATCTACGGTGTATACCGTAGTTCGAAAACGCACTCGTCAGATGGAGAATTTTTTCGAGGAAAATTGAGCTCAGTAAACGCGTCGTATCTGCTCAATCGTGAATAAAAGCGAAAGATTACTGCTGGGGACGAACAAGACCGTGTTTGATGGCGTATCGAACAAGGGAGGCGACATCGTGTAAATCGAGCTTCTGCATGATGTTGGTGCGATGGGTATCAACCGTACGAGGACTGATGAACAGCTTATCGGCGATTTGCTGGTTGGTCAACCCTTCAACCACTAAACTCAGAATTTCTTTTTCTCTCTTTGTCAGCGGAATATCGGCTGAGGAAAGTTCGACGGGAGGTTGCTCACGTCGTTTGACAAAACTTTCCACCATGATTTCGGACACGCGAGGGCTAAAGAATTTCTCTCCTCTCGCAACAGCTCGGATGGCGTTACAGAGTTCTTCCCGACTCGCATCCTTGAGCACGTACCCTCCTGCTCCCGACTTTAAAATCTGGTAAATGTATTCATCATTCTCGTGCATGGTCAGCACGAGTACTCTGGTTTTCGGAAAGCGCTCTCGGATCTGTCGCGTTGCTTCGATGCCGTTCATCTTTGGCATGGCGAGGTCGATCAGTACCACATCGGGTTGAACTTTGCCCGTCATCTCCACCGCTTCGGCGCCGTCGGTTGCTTCCCCAACGACGACGAACTCGGGGTAACTCTGCAGTAACGTGGCAATACCCGTCCGGATAAGCGCGTGATCGTCTGCTATCAAAATCTTAATCTTGCTCATTGCTGGCTGGGGAGAGGAATGTCAATGACAATCGTTGTCCCGGAATTCGGTACCGAATCGATCGTGACCGTCCCCCGAAACGACGCCGCCCGCTCGCGCATACTCACTAACCCCATTCCCCGACGTTCTGTGATGTCCTGAGCTACAATCGACGGGTCAAATCCCTTGCCGGAATCTTCAATCGTCAGTCGAATGCCCGATGCATGACGAATAACCTGTACGCTTGCTTCCTTGGCCTCTGCATGTTTGGCGATATTGTTCAATGCTTCCTGCACGATCCGGTACAACGAAACCTCGAGTGCAGGTTCCAGTCGTGTGGTTAGCCCGTGCGACTGATACTCGACCTTGATCGAGTTACGCTGAGAAAACTGATCGCACAGCAGTTGCAGTGCCGGGACAAGGCCAAAATCTTCCAGAACGCTGGGCATCAGATTGTAGGCAATCTTCCGCGCTTCCGCCATCGTTGCATCCAACAAGTTCTTGGTGTCCTCGATCCGCTTGTAGTCTGGAGAGTCTCTCGGAATCAGGTCTTCGAGGATCTCTATGTTAAACTTGATGGCGGTGAGCATCTGACCCAAGCTGTCGTGAATTTCCCGCGCGATGCGTCGACGTTCTTCTTCCTGTGCCTCCACGTGCGCTCCTGAGAGCATCTGTAATTCTTTCTCTCGCTGGAGAAGACTTTCGTAGAGTTGTGCGTTGGCTAATGCAATGGAGGATTTTTCCGCCAGCGATACCAGTAGGCGAATATCGCGACCGGTGAACGCGTGGTCTGATCGAAAACCAACTACGAGTTGCCCTTTGACAGCTCCCTCCACCGTAAGCGGAAAACAGCCGACGGAGTGGAGCCGTTCGGCACGCAACAGCATCAACGACTTTGTCGGGAGCTCAACATTCTCTTGGAGGTTTCGTTGGATTACAGGCTCTTTCGAGAGCAACGATTGCCGTTGTTTATCGTCAAGGTGTATGGGATCGCGGGCAACCGGTGTGATATTCCCTTTTACGCTGTTCCAGGAGTAGGAGCTCCCATCCTCGTTCAACATCAGAACGCCTGTAAAGTCGGCTCTGGTCAGGGTTTTTGCGTGTTGAGAGATGGCATCCAACATCCGCTGAAGGCCGACCATCGAGACGAGTTTCCGGTCAATACTGCTCAGCGTTTCCTGTTCCCAGAGCCAGAGTGCCTGCTCGCGTTCGAGCATTTTTCGCTGGGTGATATTCCGGAACGACGCCTGAACCGCAGGCTTACCGTTCCAGGTCACAAGCTGGGCGTTGACCTCCAGGTCGATGATCGTTCCATGCTTCGTCAACCCTTTGATCTCGTAATTCCGGAGAATATCCTCCCGAATCGTTTGGTTGCTATCGTTGAGGAACACAAACGGTCTGCTTGCCGGAGCCACCGTGTCTGAAAAATTGACCATTCGCATTTCTTCAGGACTTGCGTACTCGAAAATCCGAGCGGCGGAAGGATTAACAAACACAAGCTTCCCCTCCTGAACAATGACGATCCCGTCAAGCGAATTCTCGACAATATTCTGGTACTTCTCCTGCGATTCTTCGAAGCGCCGTGTAAGCTCTCGCCGTTCAGTAAGATCATGGAGAACGACAATGACTCCCCCCTCTTCTTCAATCACGGAAGAGGAGACATGAATCATTCGTTGAATGCCTGTGGAGCTTTTGAAGGAGGATTCATACTCGAATTTCCCTCGCTGCTGCATTGTCTGCCACGTTTCGCGACTCACGATACCCTCGAGGACTTGGAAAATCGGCTGCCCGATAAGCGCTTGTTCCTGTAACCCGACGAGCTTTTGCGCTGGAAGGTTTGCGAATTGAATCACGCCGTTGACGTCGAGCACAAACAGTGCATCGCTCATCATCTCGATGAGAGTCCCGACCATGCGGGCATGAAGGGTGGGGTGAAGCGGGGGGGCCTTGGGCATCATCGGCCGTTGATTTAAATGTGCGACTCCGTGCTGCTTTGGATCGCTCACCTTAACGACCTCCTTGTAGCACGACGATGAATTGTACTTGCTACTCCGATAATGGCATTACTTTCCAATGAGTTTCCTGTACGCGTCGGCGTCCAGGAGTGATGCAAGTTGGTCGGGTTGTTCGATCGTGATTTTGATCATCCAACCACGATCATACGGTTCCTTGTTCACCAGCTCAGGGCTTTCTTGCACTTCTTTGTTTACCTCTGTGACAACGCCGCTTACGGGCGCGTAGAGGTCAGAAACGGCTTTCACCGCTTCAATCGTGCCGAAGGTTTTACCCTGCTCGAGCTTGGCTCCCACTGTGGGTAACTCCACAAACACGACATCGCCTAATTCACTTTGCGCGTAGTCCGTGATGCCGACGGTGCCTGTATTCCCCGTTACAGAAATCCACTCGTGCTCTTTGGTATACTTGAGATGTGCTGGAAAGTTCATTATGTCCTCAATCGATCGTTGATACAAACTGAAACATGGTTAATCATGGAAATCGAACGATTCAACAAACTTCGTATCAAAATTTCCGCTGCGAAACCGTTCGTTCTTCATGAGTTTGCGGTGGAACGGTATCGTCGTTTTGACACCTTCAATAACAAATTCATCGAGCGCATAGTACATCTTTTCGATTGCTTCCTCGCGGGTTTTGCTTTTCACAATCAGCTTGGCAACAAGAGAATCATAGAACGGCGGGATTTCATAACCGTCGTAGGCATGGGTATCGACACGGACGCCGAAGCCGCCCGGGAAGTGCAGCGTGGAGATTTTGCCGGGCGAGGGGCGAAAATCGTAGTGCGGGTCCTCGGCATTGATACGACACTCGATCGCGTGCCACTGCGGCTTGAGGATCGTCTTTTTCAGACGCTTCCCCGCAGCAACTTCAATCTGCATCTTCACCAGATCGATACCCAGCACTTCTTCTGTGACCGGATGCTCAACCTGAATTCTCGTATTCATCTCCATGAAGTAGAAATTCTTATTTTTATCGAGCAGAAACTCGATGGTTCCCGCGCCGAGGTAGGCGACACTCTTTGCTCCCTTGACAGCCGCCGCTCCCATCGCTTCGCGGATTTTGGCATTCACCGCCGGCGAAGGAGATTCCTCGACAAGTTTCTGGTGTCGGCGTTGGATCGAGCAGTCGCGTTCACCAAAATGCAGCACCGTTCCGTGACGATCCCCCATCACCTGAATTTCCACGTGGCGCGGCTCTTCAAGATACTTTTCAATATAGACCGACGGATTCCCGAACGCCGCTTCCGCTTCGTGACTCGCCGTCTGGAACGAATTCTCTAACTCATCCGGCCCACGCACAATCCGCATCCCTCGTCCGCCTCCGCCTGCCGTCGCCTTGATGATAATCGGGTAGCCAACTTCTGCTGCAACCTTCTTTGCCTGGGTGACATCCGTGATCACGCCGTCGCTGCCGGGCACAACCGGCACGCCGGCTTTCCGCATCGTTTCCTTCGCCAGCGCCTTATCGCCCATCGCGCTGATCGCATCGGGCTTAGGACCGATAAAGGTGAGACCCGATGAAAGACAGATTTCGGCAAAATTAGCATTCTCGGCCAGAAAACCGTAGCCGGGATGGATCGCATCAGCGCCCGTCACCTCAGCAGCCGCCATGATGCGTGGAATACTCAAGTAGCTCTCCTTGCTCGGCGGCGGGCCGATGCAAACCGCTTCATCGGCAAACTTGACGTGGAGCGAGTACCGGTCGGCTTCCGAATACACCGCCACCGTCCGAATGCCCAATTCACGGCAAGCACGGATTACACGCAAGGCGATTTCGCCGCGGTTCGCTATCAGGACTTTCTTAAACACCGGGAGTTCCTTTGCTGGTCAACACGAGCTTGGTCCCTCCCAACGAGATTCGGGAAGGAACGGCAGCCCGTTATGTTTCGATGTGGAATAACACCTGGTTGTATTCGACCGGCTTGCCGTTTTCGACAAGGATCGCAGCGACTTTTCCCGCCACATCGCTTTCGATCTCGTTCATGAGCTTCATGGCTTCGATAATGCAGAGCGTCTGGCCGGGTTTCACTTCATCTCCGACTTCGACGAAGGGGTCGGCGTCCGGTGCGGGAGCGCGGTAGAAGGTACCGACAATGGGGGATCTAATTTCGTGATACCTCTTTTCGGCTTTAGCGGGTGGGGGAGCCTCTGCGGGCTGACTGGGTTGGACTGGTGCGGTTGGCTGAGGGGTAGCTTGAACAGGCGCGGCATACATCGGCACCTGATGTGTCGGCACCGAGTTCCTATTCTTCGCAACCCGTATTTTCTTCCCTTCCTCTTCTATTTCCACCTCGTCTACATTACTATTCTCGACCAACCGGATAATCTTTTTAATGTAGGATAGGTCCATATCTTCTCCCTGTTAATGAGACCCCGCATCTCGTAGCCGATACAAGCCAGTGCTTAGTTCTTCACCCGTTCGAGATATTCCCCGGTCCTCGTATCGACTTTAATTGTGTCCCCCTCATTGATAAATAGAGGGACGTTGACCGTCACCCCCGTCTCCAGTTTTGCAGGCTTCATGGCTCGTGTTGCTGTATCGCCCGCTACGCCGGGGACTGTTTCCACAACCTTGAGTGAGACGTTGAATGGCAGTTCGGCTGCGACAATGTCTCCCTCGGCCATCATCAGCTTTACGGTCTCACCATCTTTCAGAAAATGAGCCCCCTCCCCTAATTTTTCGGCTTCTACACCAACCTGCTCATAGGTTTCTTTATCCATAAACTGGTAGAAGGAACCGTCGTTGTAAAGGTACTGATACTCTTTGACCTCCAAGCGAACCTCCTCCACCTCCTCACCCGACCGGAACCGGTATTCTGTTATCCGGCCATTCCGAAGGTTTCTGAGCTTTGCCTGGACAAATGCCCGGAGGTTGCCGGGGGTTCTATGGATAAACTCATCAATGCGGTGCAGCTCGCCGTTAAACCGGATGACCATTCCTACTCGAAAATCAGCTGTCGTTGCCATAGCATTCTTTCAAAAAATCTTCACTTTTTGATAAAAACTCGGTCATTTTTGTTCAAATTGGGGTAAAAAGATACCGAAATTGAAATCTAATGTCAAGGAAACTATTTCAGGATTTGCTGCCCTGTATACCACTGTATAGTAGAGACTGCACAAACAACAAACCCCAACGAACCAATCGTTGGGGTTTTTCATTATCAAGACGTCGAGAGTCGTGCAAATCTGAGGCGGTGATCTTAAGAGAACAGACTGCTACTACTCGTTTTCTCTCCTGGAATCCATACGCGCTCTCTTCGCCCGAACTGAATCAGCATACACGTGTTCGATATGGCGCATCAAACTGTCGAGCTTTGGTCCATAGGACTTCGGACGACCCTCGCGCATGAACCGAATCATCGAGTCCATCTTTTCATCCAGGGGAATCAGGGAATCATTCATAAAGAATTCAATATCAAACGGCTCTTCTCTGCCAAAGAAGACAATGTTGGGCCTTGGAAATCGCGGTTTCACGAACTGCTCGATCTCGGCAACACGACGCAGTTCTTCATCCTTCGATTCAAACTCGATACGGAACGAGCCTCGATTCCCCGAAACACGCATCGGCTGTGTTCCCACGACCACAACGCCCTCACCGGTCTTCAACCGTTGAACGCGTTGAGCAAGCCGGTCGAAGTTGAATCCGACTGCGTGGCGACTCATGTTCCGGCGCACTTCTTCGCGCAGACTGTCGATATTGATTGCCAGTTTGTGGACGACAAGCGTTTCCGGCGTGAGAATGACAAACTGTTCAGGCCGGGAGGGCTTATGAAGCTTTTCGAAAATCTTATCGACCTTTTGCGCCCGTACTTTGGCTGGGTCCACAGTATAGGGAGCGTTTCGGAGTTGTAGGAATTTTTCAAACCGGATGCGTTGCTGCGGCTCAAGACAAGCGGCAATACTGGAGACCGTCACTCGGCCTAATTGCGGCAAATCGGGTGAAATGGCCATGGCCTGGTTTTCTGCCACCAGCACGGACGATTCAAGTTGCTGCTTCGTGAACCGAAGGAGCGAGTCGATCATTTTTTCCTGTACCGGCGTAGGTTTAATTTCATCATAAAATTCCTTGACCGTTAAAGAAGGAATTTTCTTCTCGACCGGCTTCCCGACCTCGAGTCTGTAGCCCTGTTCCGCCGTTTCATCGACCCGCAGCGCTGTCTCCGACTTTTCATCGAGAGGAAGCGTACCAAAGAGAGCAAACTGGAGAACCTCATCCTTGCCAATATCGGAAAGCAGAGGGATGATGGTTCCTCTCAAGAAGCCGCCCTCATACATTTGATGGACTTCTTCGGTTTTTTGAGAGATGAAATCGAAAATCGGCTGACGCTGCTGGAACAGAATGACGCCAACGGCCACCATGGAGAGAGCGCCGAGGATTGTCGCAACCGGAAGATAGCGTCGCGGGAAGGGAAGTAAATTGTGCTCCTCTTCCTTCAGTTTATCAATCGCAACGGAGAGGCGAGTCCAGAAGCCAATGTTCGCCGGTAACTTTCGCTTGTTCTGAAGTCGTTGCCTCAGCAGTTGAAGCTGGTGCAACTCTTTTGCGGCCTCGGGATGCGTAGAAAGGTATTCTTCCAGTTCGTGCCGTTCAGCATCCGGAAGTTCGTTATCAATATAGAGAGAAAGTTTGTTGGAAAGCTCTTGTGGTGACAATCGCTTCATGCCTGTGCCTCCTCAAGCAGCGGCTTGACAACCTTGCGCAACATTGACCGTGCGCGGGAAAGCCGCGACTTGACCGTACCGATTTCGCATTGCATCACTTCTGCCATCTCTTCGTATGAAAGCCCTTCAATATCCTTCAGAATAACGGCAATGCGAAATTTCTCCGGTAATTGCTGCAGCCCTTTCGATACGATTTCCTCTGTATCGGATGAGACGGGCTGCGTCGTCATTTTCTGTTGGAACTCTGTATCTCCGGACTCCATCATCGTATGGAGCGATAACCATTTTCGGAGCTTCCGTTTGCGCATCTCATCCCGGCTACGGTTCACCGCTATGCGATAGAGCCAGGTATAGAGTGAAGACTGAAATCGGAAGTTGGCAAGCCCTTCATACGCCTTGATGAAAACCTCCTGTGCGAGGTCGTCCACGAGTTCGGGTTCATTAAAAATCGAATAGATGAGATTCCGAATTTTCTCCTGATACCGCTCGACCAAGACCCGAAACGCTCCTTCGTCTCCTTGCTGAAAGAGTGTTACAAGGATCTCATCACTGCGGTCGTCAACATTTCTCCCCGTGCCTTGCCCGTTACGCCCCTGTATTGATACATCTCGGAGCTGCGTGGCGGAGAGCACCTCGTGTCCTCTAGTCACAGGAGTTTCCGGACGCTCCGATCGTTCGTTATGCCCTGTAGAGTCGCTCATATAGACGTGCCGGGCATCAGTTCTGTTCCATCTCCACTATTGTTCATCGATACCAGATGTATACCGCATTCAGGCAAAGAATGTTGCGTTTACGAACAAAAAACTCGTGCAGGTTACAACCTGCACGAGTCGGAAAAAACAGTCTCAGAGACACTATGCGATAGTATTCTCTTCCACTGGCACAACATCGCGTTTTACCCGCTTCTCAAACTCATCCCGAAACCGGCGAATCATTGCCTGGATGGGCCAGGCTGCTGCGTCTCCAAGCGCGCAAATAGTGTTCCCCTCCACATTGTTGGCAACATCCAGCAGGAGGTCGATGTCTTCTTTACGAGCCTCGTAGCGCTCGAACTTCTTCATCAGCTTTTCCAGCCACCCGGTCCCCTCACGACACGGCGTGCATTGACCGCACGATTCATGATGATAGAAGTGCGCGATGCGGGTAAGAACGGCGATGAGGTCGGTATCTTCGTCCATCACAATCAGTCCCGCTGTGCCGACTGCGGAGCCGGCAGCTTTCATCGATTCGGCATCCATGCAGACGCCCTCGAGCTGATCGCCACGGAGAATCGGTGTCGAGGATCCGCCGGGGATGACCGCTTTGATCGCTTTGTTTCCGGGAACTCCACCGGCATATTGATAGATGATATCGAGGATCGGAACACCCGTCGGCATTTCATACACCCCCGGCTTGTTCACGTGGCCACTCACGCCCACGAGGATAGGACCGGGATGTTTCGGCGCGCCGATCTTGGAGTACCACTCCCAACCCTTGTTGATAATAATGGGAACATTGGAGATCGTCTCGACATTATTGATGGTTGTCGGGCAACCCCAGAGACCATACTGCGCAGGGAACGGCGGCTTGACGCGTGGGTAGCCGCGCTCACCTTCGATGGAGTTCATGAGAGCCGATTCCTCGCCGCAGATGTACGCTCCAGCTCCCTTGTGAATCACAATTTCCGTCGAAAAGCTCGTCCCCAAAATCTGTTGGCCGACATATCCTTTCGCGTACGCGTCGGCAAGCGCTTTCTCCATCATCCGGATCCACTTCCCGTACTCGCCGCGGATGTAGATATACGCCGTCTGAATTCCCATGGCATAGCAGGCAATGAGCGTCCCTTCGATCAAGAGATGCGGATTGAACTCGAAGATCTGCCTGTCCTTGAACGTTCCCGGCTCGGACTCGTCGCCGTTCACGCAGAGATACTTTGGCTTCGTCGTCTGCTTCGGCATGAAGGTCCATTTGAGTCCTGTGGGAAAGCACGCGCCACCGCGGCCGCGCAAGCCGGATTTCTTCACTTCCTCGGTCACTTCCTCCGGCTTCATCCCAAGCGCCTTGCGGAAGGCTTGATACCCACCGTGCTGTTCGTACACGTCTATTTTGTGGAGGTCGGGTATGTCCGGAAGAATCAGTTTTTCCATAAGAAATTATGCGGCAACTTTCACAGTTGCGAAGATCGGATTTGCCTTGGTTTTTGACTTCTTCACGATCACTTCCAGCTTTGAGGGGCGAGGAATCGGATCTCCGTCTTGTTTTAAAACTTCCAAAAAACCTTCGATTGCCTCTTCTGCCATTTTCAAGGCTTCTTCGACCGTATCCCCTTCGGTAATGCATCCGGGGAGGTCTGGCACTTCAACGGTGTAACCACCAGACTCTTCATCTGGAATGAGGACAACCGAGTACTGTAACTTCCTCATGTTACTCTTCCTCGGGCTTTAAAAGCCGAGCGTGCATGAAAATTGACCGAATTGTCTTCGGCTTTAACGTTTCTTTCTTATGTACAGGAACGGAAATTTTCCCTGGTTTAGACAAATGTTTAAAATACAAATGGCTTCCACGACTACCCACTTGGAACCACCCATCATCTTTGAGAATCCGAATCACCTCTCGCGCGGTAAGATTCTTCCACTTCATGAAAGACTATCAACAATCTTATCCACTTTATCGAGTGTAAGATTCTCATAATATTCTTCCCCAATCGCGAACATCGGGGCTGTACCGCACGAGCCCATGCATTCCACCTCCGAAAGCGTCCACTTCCGATCGGCTGAAGTCTGGCCCATCTTGATGCCAAGTTTCTGTTCGAGATGGTGTACGATCTTCTTCGAACCGCGCAGCATGCACGAAACATTGGTGCACACCTCGATGTGATGCTTGCCGATAGGTTTCGAATGGAACATCGTGTAGAAGGTCACGACGCCATAGATGTGGCTGTACGGGACATTCAACAACTGGGCGACATATTTCATCGCATCGATCGAAATATACCCGTGCTCCTCCTGCACCATCCAGAGCACCGGCAAGACCAACGCCTTTGTGGTCGGATATTTTTTCTTGAGTTCTTCGAGCTTTTGAAGGTTCTGTTCGGATAACATGTTTCAATTTCGGATTTCGGATTGCGGATTGCAGAATGGATAACAATTACTTCTTAGCTCTGTTCTTCCGCGCTGTGTTTATTGAACTTACAATGATTGCAAGAAGTTGATTTGTTTCAGCTTTCAGCAATTCTAATTCTTTCGTCTTCACCAGGCCAAGAGCTTCTATGATTTCCATCCAATATATCGATTCATCTAATTCTTCTTCAACGTCACCAAGTTTGGAAATAAAATGTGCTCGGGATTTCGCCCGGCAAGCAGCCCGATAATTTGCACCTACGGAAGTTCCACTTCTCAAAAGTTGGTTACCAATGATATTACCAGTCTTATCATTTGGCAATGATTCCACAAATTGGACCACCCTGATAGCAAATGCTTTGGTTCGTTTTTTTAAGTCCTCTGGATTCATGGCTCCACTATCTATAGTTAGCCCTTCAATCCCTAATCCGCAATCCGCATTCTGCAATTACTTATCCGCCTCGCCCATGACAGGGTCAAGACTTCCAATAATGGCAACGACATCGGAAATCATAGCCCCTTTGAGCATCGTGGGGAGCGCTTGAAGGTTAACAAACGACGGCGAACGAATCTTCAACCGCCACGGAGAGCCATCGCCGTTGCTGTAAATGTAGAACCCCAGCTCGCCTTTCGGGGCTTCGACGGCGTGATAGACCTCACCCACCGGCGGGTCGATGCCGAAGTTCACCAGCATAAAGTCGTGGATCAGCTCC